>NZ_JBQFQX010000062.1:0-503 GCF_056537105.1 Ruegeria sp. CH11 | reverse complement strand
ATCAGCTCATCTTCCATCCACTTCTCAACAGAGGCACGTGTGCCTTCGGAAATCTCAAAGCGCACGGGTTTCTGCGTCTTGCTTTGAAGGATCGAAGCCCGTTCCGGTCTTCTTGTAGATCTGAGTGACCTTGGTTCTCCTCATTGAATGGATTCCGTAGGCGCTTGCTTCGAGGCCGATCGACGTGACCCAATCGCGTACAATCCGTGCATACTGGCGTGTCGAGATGTGCAGGCGTTCATGAAATCGGCCGGGCCAAAGGTACTCCGAACCGACCATCAGCTCATCTTCCATCCACTTCTCAACAGAGGATCGTGTGCTTTCGGAAATCTCAAAGCGCACGGGTTTCTGCGTCTTGCTTTGAAGGACCGAAGCCCGTTCCTTGATCTGACCCGATGACATGACATCGGCCACCTTCATCTTCACCAGATCACAGCCGCGGAGCTTACTGTCGATTGCCATATTGAAGAGCGCAAGATCGCGATGGTTTTCGGCAAGCTCGA
>NZ_JBQFQX010000061.1:0-602 GCF_056537105.1 Ruegeria sp. CH11 | reverse complement strand
TGGCCGCCGGGCTGGACGTGGACGGCCTTGACCACCGCGTCGCGTTCGGCGTGGATGCCGGTTTCCATTTTCATCGCTTCGATGGTCAGCAGCAGATCGCCCTCGTGCACCTCTTGACCAGTGGTCACGGCAACGGTGGCAACAACCCCCGGCATCGGCGCACCGATGTGATTGGAGTTGCCGATCTCGGCCTTTGGTCGTTGCGCGGTCGACGCCTTGACCAGACGGTTGGGCACCCGGATCACACGGGGTTGGCCGTTGAGTTCAAAGAAGACGCGAACTTCGCCGTTTTCATCGGTCTCACCGATGGCCTGACAGCGGATTTCCAGCGTCTTGCCCGGATCGATCTCGGCGGTGATCTCTTCGCCCGGCTCCATGCCGTAGAAAAAGGTGCGCGTCGGCAGGGTGCGAACGGGGCCGTAGGTCCGGTGGCGGCCCATGTAATCCAGGAACACCTTGGGATACATCAGGTATCCGTTCAGGTCCTCGTCATCGACCTCTTTTCCCTCAAGCTGCTTGGACAGATCGGCGCGGGTAGCTTCCAGATCAACCGCTTCGACATGTTTGCCGGGGCGTTCGGTGTTGGGGGCTTCGTCCTTGAG
>NZ_JBQFQX010000060.1:0-646 GCF_056537105.1 Ruegeria sp. CH11 | reverse complement strand
CAACCGCCACGCAAACAGGCCGGACACACGACTGTACTGACAGACCATCGCAACTACAGAAATCTCTTGCAATGCAGGAGCCATCCACACAGGCCATTGGCAGGGATGCGATAAACGGTAGATTCGTTCGCGATGTGTAAGTTGATCAGACCCGGAGCTTTGCAGCCGCAGCGAATGTCTCCTCTGACGGGCCGCGTCGCAGCGACGGTGACCAAGGTGGAACGGCAGGAATGGGCCGTTTTCGCCCGACCAGAAGGTAAACGTCGATTAGGCATTGGTTTCAGGACAGCTTCTGAGTCCGATGTGGGAGTCGAGTTCAATTGGATACGAGCGAGGTTAACCGTTGATCTGTAAACCCTTACTTTTGTTCTTGTAGCCATTAATTCGCTCTTGGGTTTCGGTGGCTTCGCGCTTGAGCCAATCTACGAAGCGGCGCAATTGGGGACGCTGCAATGTTTGCTCGCGCAGGTGAATCCGAAATGGGTTTGGCGCTGAAAGCCCTTTTTCAACAGGATAGGGAAGCACCAGGGACCCTTCTTCCAGATCGTTCTCTATCAAAGAAGCGCCGCAAAGGAGAAAGCCCACATCTTCTCTCACCGCTTCAAGGGCCATCTCTGCTCGCTTGTAATACGGTCCTCGGTCAGCA
>NZ_JBQFQX010000059.1:0-666 GCF_056537105.1 Ruegeria sp. CH11 | reverse complement strand
CAAAGAAGCGCCGCAAAGGAGAAAGCCCACATCTTCTCTCACCGCTTCAAGGGCCATCTCTGCTCGCTTGTAATACGGTCCTCGGTCAGCACCAGTACGCCGCATTCCGAAAGTCTGGAACCAGTCACGAAATCCTGGCCTGTCTTCTTTACTTCTGTGCTCTTCCAAATGAAGAAGCGGCATCCCTTCCATTTCGTGCTCGGTGTCGTAATCGGCTATTCTGCGTAAGTTGTCTGGGCTGCATACAGGGACGAGATAGTCAAAGAAGAGCGGCTCCCCTTTTTCACGTCCGCCGTATTCAACGCGGATATCTGGCGCCCCCAGCCGCATCGGAACGTCCCCCGCTCCGTTGATGCAAAAGAGAATGTTTGGATGGTCTTCTCTAAATTTCGGTAACCGAGGTGCCAGCCACAATTCGGACCAATCCGGGTCGGCAACGATGTGAATTTCGCTAACACGCTGAAAATCGAGTGTTGTCGATACGCGTTCAAGTGCCGAAAATGCAGTACGAAGATCCGCCAGTGCCCCTGACAGTTCGGGTGTTGGGTGCAATCCTGACCGACCACGGACCAAAAGGTCTGTTCCAAGGTAATCTTCCAGCGCTCGGATCCTTTGACCGACTGCAGCAGGGGTGATCCCCAATTCGCTGGCGGCTGCTTTGAGCGA
>NZ_JBQFQX010000058.1:0-777 GCF_056537105.1 Ruegeria sp. CH11 | reverse complement strand
ATGTGCTGGGTCTCAAGGACATGGCCGGTTTGCTGAAACCCGCCTCGGCCAAGATCCTGATCCGTGCTCTGAAAGAAGAGGTCGGGTTGCCAATCCACTTCCACACCCACGACACCGCCGGTATCGCCAGCGCCACCATTCTGGCCGCCTCAGAGGCGGGCGTGGACGCGGTGGACTGCGCGATGGACAGCTTCTCGGGCAACACGTCTCAGGCAACGCTGGGCACTGTGGTCGAGGCCCTGCGCCACACCGAGCGTGATACCGGGCTGGACATCAAGGCCATTCGCGAGATCAGTGATTACTTTGAGGCCGTCCGCGGCCAGTATGCGGCCTTCGAATCCAGCCTGCAGGCCCCGGCCTCCGAGGTCTATCTGCACGAAATGCCCGGCGGTCAGTTCACCAACCTCAAGGCGCAGGCGCGCAGTCTGGGGCTGGAAGAACGCTGGCACGAGGTGGCGCAGATGTATGCGGACGTGAACCAGATGTTCGGTGATATCGTCAAGGTGACACCGTCGTCGAAAGTGGTGGGTGACATGGCGCTGATGATGGTCAGCCAGAACCTGACCCGCGATGATGTGGAAAACCCGGGCACAGATGTGGCCTTCCCCGATTCCGTTATCGACATGATGCGCGGCAATCTGGGCCAGCCTCCGGGCGGGTTCCCCGACACGATCATCCAAAAGGTGCTCAAGGACGAAGCCCCCAACACCGAACGCCCCGGCAAACATGTCGAAGCGGTTGATCTGGAAGCTACCCGCGCCGATCTGTCCAAGCAGC
>NZ_JBQFQX010000057.1:0-818 GCF_056537105.1 Ruegeria sp. CH11 | reverse complement strand
GGTTCTGTCGCAAACTTTAGATGGCAGAGCATCAGTTGAATTGGAGATCGGTTTACCCCGCCAATCGGGCGAACTGCTGAAATGGACGGAGTCCGGACGTGAATTGACTTTTGCGGATCATGTTGACCAGTTCGATGCCAGCCAGGGCAGATGCAGCTGAATCGAAAGACTTGAAACCCAGCATGGGCCTGATCCGACGTTTGATGAAGCGATGGTCTTGTTCAATGATGTTGTTGAGGTATTTCCGTCTGACCATCTCAATCGGTACCGGACAACCAAAGCCTTTCAGCATCTTGTTTATTGCTTTGATGCCAGCTGTGTTCGCACCGCTTTTGTCGATGACAATTTTCCGTGGCAAACCGTTCGCCTCAAGCGCACGAGCGAAGAACTTGGTCGCAGCCGCTTTATTCCGGCGCTTGGATAGCATGAAATCAAGGGTCTTTCCGTGTTTGTCGATGGCGCGATAGAGATAAACCCACTCACCCTTCACCTTCACATAGGTCTCATCCATGCGCCATGAACGATCGGCTGGGCGCTTTTTGTACCGTGAAGCATCAGCTACAAGGCCCGCATATCGACTCACCCAACGGTTCAGCGTCGCGTGATCCAGTTTAACGCCTCTTTCCGCCATGATTTCTTCCAGATCCCGATATGACACACCGTATCGGAGATAGAAGAAAACAGCGTACAAGATCACTTCTTTCGGAAAGTGCGCGCCCTTGAATGAGATTGTCACGGTCTGCTCCTGTAATTTTGAGCATGCGCTACCAAAACTACGTTTGACCTGACAGGTGGGAATTAATTTTGCGACAGAACCG
>NZ_JBQFQX010000056.1:0-832 GCF_056537105.1 Ruegeria sp. CH11 | reverse complement strand
TCACGGGTCCAGACATAGCTGATGTCACCAGCCCATGTCTTGTTCGGCTGATCCGCTGTGAAGTCCCGATCCAGTAGGTTGGGCGCGATATTGAACTTGTGATCGCTGTCTGTCGTGACCTTGTGCTTGCGTGTTCTCAACACGGATATGCCGTTCTGGCGCATCAGGCGACCAACGCGACGATGCCCCACAGCCAAACCAATTTCCTTCAACTCTTCAGTCATGCGCGGCCTGCCATAGCTGCCCAAACTGAGGCGTGACTGTTCTTTGATATGCGCCAGCGTGACCAGATCAGACCGCTGTCTGCGACTGGCAGGGCGGCTGCGGAAGGCACGCAGACCGCGTGCGCTGACACCGACGACATCGCATAACCGGTTGGCTGGAAAGCTGGCTCTGTGTTCTTCGATAAACCTAAATCTCATTGCTTTAGGCCCGCGAAGAACTGGGTGGCCTTTTTTAGGATTTCCCTCTCCTCCTTGAGGAGCCGGATCTCCCGTCGAAGTCGCTCATTCTCTTGAGCGAGGCTCAAATCCTCTTTGGAAACCACGTCTGTATCTCGGTGCGCTGTGATCCATTTGTTCAGCGTGGACATCCCGACACCTAGATCATCAGCCACCTGCTTGCGTGTTAGCCCACTGGTCAATGCGATACGCACCGCATCTTGCCGGAATTCGGCCGTCCGTTTCAGTCCCATAGTCAGTCTCCTTTGCTGCAGTAGATGCTATCAAAGGAGCGGCATCAAACCGTGACAGGTCCAGTAAGTATCGTCTCAGACTGCCACAATTGCCCAGAGACTCCAAATATAGCAGGCACCGCGCCTCATTTGACTTGA
>NZ_JBQFQX010000055.1:0-869 GCF_056537105.1 Ruegeria sp. CH11 | reverse complement strand
GCCTGGCGGGTGTATTCATCCAAAACCGTGAGCATCTTGTAGCTCCGCCCATTGCTCAGCTTGTCGTGAACGAAATCGACGCTCCAGACATGGTTAGGATGCGTCGGTCGGAGTCGAATGATCGAGCTGTCCTTGTGGTACAGGCGACGCTTCTTCTTGTGCCGCTGCGGGAGTTGCAGACCTTCCTCCCGCCACAGCCGTTCTATCTTCTTGTGATTGACACGCCAGCCCTCGACCCGAAGTAGCTGCGCCACCTTACGGTAGCCATACCGGCCATAGCTCTTGGCCAGACGGATCATGGCCAGTCGAAGAGCATCATCGTTCTTCTCTACGGCCTGGTATTGCATGGAGCTGCGTGCAAGGCCGACCACCTTGCAGGTGCGACGCTTTGATGTGCCGAGCTTCTGGCGAGCATGAATGACGGCCTGACGAAGTTGGCTCGTCGTCAGGCCCTCGGTTTTAGGTAGTTCAGACTTTCCTTGAGGATCAGCTTGTCCAGTTCCAGTTCGGCCACGATCTTCTTCAGCCGGGCATTTTCTTTCTCCAGGCTGCGCAACTCCGACAGTTGCGACTTGCCCATGCCACCGAACCGACGCCGCCAATTGTAGTAGGTCGCATCGCTGACACCGACACCACGACAGGCTGTCCGAACATCATCGCCATCTGCCAGCTTCAGTTCAATCTCACGCAGCAGCTTCAGAATGTCTTCGTCCGAGTATCGCTTCCGAGCCATCCCTTGTTCCCCCTTCTCGGCCAAAGTAGTGGCACAATTTTAGGGGGCAAAGACAGCCTTTGGTGGACAATGTGGTCAACCGGACTTTGCAAAGTCTGCTTTCTGCGCATTGCTGTCATTGGGACATCACGCAGCA
>NZ_JBQFQX010000054.1:0-907 GCF_056537105.1 Ruegeria sp. CH11 | reverse complement strand
AAACGGCGACAGCGGCGACGACACCGGAAACGGCGACAGCGGCGACGACACCGGAAACGGCGACAGCGGCGACGACACCGGAAACGGCGACAGTGGCGACGACACCGGAAACGGCGACAGCGGCGACGACACCGGAAACGGCGACAGTGGCGACGACACCGGAAACGGCGACAGTGGCGACGACACCGGAAACGGCGACAGCGGACAGAACACTGGCAGGCAAGGCTTATACGGCTCTTATTTTGTTTTGGGTGCGGGCATCTCGAGCCTGTCCCAGATTGATTTTGAAGCCACGCCATACGGAACAGGTATTGCTTCGGAGCTTAACACCTATCGCAGCGACGGCGCATTCTGGGATGGTGGACCGTCTGATGATTTTGCAGCACGCTATTCGGGCAACCTGAATATCACTCAGAGTGGCAGATATACATTTTATCTGACTTCTGATGACGGTTCTGCACTCTATATCGATGGCCAGCCGGTTATTGATAATGACGGGCTGCACTGGTTTGAAGAGCAAAGCGCCACGTTGGACCTGTCCGAAGGCGCCCATGAGATTGAAGTGCTTTACTTCGAGCGGGGCGGAGAGGCGACTCTGCAGCTTGAATGGGAAGGTCCCGACAGCGGTGGCAACCGCGAAGTGATCAGCGGAGACGCCTTGAGCCACGGTGACAATGGTGACGACACCGGAAACGGCGACAGCGGCGACGACACCGGAAATGGCGACAGCGGCGACGACACCGGAAACGGCGACAGCGGCGACGACACCGGAAACGGCGACAGCGGCGACGACACCGGACACGGCGATAACGGTGGCGACACCGGACACGGCGATAACGGTGACGACACCGGACACGGCGATAACGGTGACGACACCGGACACGGCGATAACGGTGACGACACCGGA
>NZ_JBQFQX010000053.1:0-739 GCF_056537105.1 Ruegeria sp. CH11 | reverse complement strand
AAAATGCCGCGATACTGGTTCGGATCAGCGACAAAGGCCACGTTGCCGGGCATGCCCGGGTCATATCAGCGACCGCGACACGTTACCCCGGATGCCCGCCTGGGTCACCTCTGCACGCGCTGAAACCCTTGAAGATGTTGCGTTTTTGTCGGGTGCCGCACTGAGCCAACTGCATCTAGTGTTGGGATACAAGGAGGTGCCCCAACCCTTGTTGCGGGATCGGCTGGTGCTGCGTGCGGCTGAGGCTTGTGTCGCGTTTTCGGGGCGCCCGGAGCGGGTAGGGGAGCTGCGCGACGCCGTATACCTTCTGCGCCCCGGCGATCTGCCCGGGCCGGCCGGTGAAACTTATCTTGCTTGGCAGCGCGCGGCGGAGCGACCGGTGTCGATCAAGGTTCTCGATCGGGCCTTGCCGACCATCGAGCCGGGCCAGATTGCGACATGGCTCGATGCTGGGAAAGGCGCGCCAGTGACCCGGGCTGTGATGGTGCTCGAGGCGGTGCTGCGCGAGGCGCCGCGCGAAGACCTCGCAGCGCTGATCCTCGCGGATGCCGCCCTCGCTCTGGCAATCGGCTGGGATCATCTCGTGCCGATGCTGGCCCCAGGCCTGAAACGCGCCGACCTGCGCAAGCAAGGCGGCGACTTGCGTCTGGCCTGTCATCGCGCACTCATCTCTTCGGTGATCGAGGCCGTTCGGCAGGCCGCGGACCTCGCGCGTCGGGCGGCGCAACTCAAGGCAGTC
>NZ_JBQFQX010000052.1:0-1114 GCF_056537105.1 Ruegeria sp. CH11 | reverse complement strand
AGATTCAGTCTTCCCCAGTTTTCTGATCCGTGATTCCATATCTTTGAGCAGATATGGAGGTAGCAGATGGGTAAACCACATCCCCTCGCGTTGCGGGAGCGGGTTGTCGCCTTTGTGGAGGAAGGCAACACGCACCGGTCATCAGCCGCGCATTTTCGTGTTTCGATCAAGTTTGTGAACGATATGGTCAAGCTGAAGCGGACAACCGGGAGGCTGGACCCAAAGCCGCAAGGCCGCCGTGGCCATGGCAAATTGTCCGGTGTGTCAGGTTGGGTGCGTGAGCAGATGCAGGCGCGGCCAGCCACGACACTGGACGAACTGCGGTTTGCTCTGGAGCGCGAACATGGGATCGCAGTGCACCGTTCTTCGGTGGGCGGTTTGCTACACCGGCTCGGTCTGTCACACAAAAAAAGACCTGCGGGCCAGTGAGCAGAAGCGCCCCGATGTCGCGCGGGACCGGGCGATCTGGATCAATCGCCGCCAGCCCTTCATGCGTAACTATCTGGAACGCCTCCTGTTTATCGACGAAACCAGTCTGAAGACCAACATGACAAAGACATGTGGTTGGGCCCCGGTCGGTGACCGGCTGATCGACCATGCGCCCGCTGGGCGCTGGACCACCCAGACATTCATCGCTGGTTTGCGACATGATCGCATAGATGCCACTGGCGTGATCAATGGTGCGATGGATCGCGCGATGTTTGAGCTTTATGTCGAAGGCATCCTCGCACCTGCATTGCGGCCAGGAGACGTCGTGATCCTCGACAACCTACCTGCCCACAAGAGCAAAGCCGCGCGTGATATCCTGAAAGAGAACGGTGCCTGGTTCCTCTTTCTTCCCAAGTACAGCCCGGATCTGAACCCCATTGAAATGGCATTCTCCAAGTTGAAGGCCCTGATCCGAAAGGCTGCCGCAAGAACGTATGAAGAGTTGTGGAAAGCAGCCGGCGCAGTCTGCGACATGTTCACCCCAGACGAGTGCTACAACTTCTTCCAGGCCGCAGGATATGAAACCAATTGAGCCAGACGCGCTCTAATTTCACTGGCACCGCGTTTTTCGTGCCATCACTGGTGAAACCTGCGCGCAAGCCGTGCGAAGAGTGCGTTTGCATCG
>NZ_JBQFQX010000051.1:0-1338 GCF_056537105.1 Ruegeria sp. CH11 | reverse complement strand
TGTGTGGATGGCTCCTGCATTGCAAGAGATTTCTGTAGTTGCGATGGTCTGTCAGTACAGTCGTGTGTCCGGCCTGTTTGCGTGGCGGTTGCCACTGGCCCTGATGAGTTCCGCGAGCAAGGTTCCTATCGGCTTAACGACCTCAAGTGCCGCGACATTGGTCGGAGTGTCCTTACTCTTGGTTGACTTCGTTTCGCATCATCACATCAAGCGTCTTGCATCTCTTGGCAGGATCAACAGATTGGCTGCCTGTATTCCTCCTGTTTCGTCAGTAGCGCCCAGATGATCCGAGCGGATTTGTTGGCCATGGCGACTGTCGCCAGTCGGAAGGGCTTTTCGTCCAGAAGCTTCGCAGTCCAGGTGTCGGCTTTCTCTGGGCTGTTCTTGGCCATGAGCGCGCGCGACGTCATTCCGATGATCAGCAATTTTCGGATGTAACGGTCACCCTTCTTCGTGATCCGCCCGAGGCGCTCTCGACCGCCGCTGGATTTGTTCAACGGTGTCAGGCCCAACCAGGCGGCTAAATCGCGGCCAGTCTCGAACTGCTTTGCATCGCCAATGGTGGCAACAACAGCCGACGCGGTGATCGGTCCGATCCCCGGCATGCGCATCAACCTACGTGCATCGGCTTCCAGCCATGCATGTTGTTCGATCAGTTTGGTCAGCCCATCAACCCGCACATTGAGCCCGTTCAGTTGATGACACATCACGCCAAGAATGCCGTCCGCGATCTCGGGCATCTCCAACTGGTCTTCGGTGCCGTGCTCTCGCGCGAACTTGGACACAGCTTCAATACCCGTCGGTAGGATGTGACCAAACTCGCGAAGGATACTGCGGATCATGTTTACGACCTGGGTACGTTGACGGACGACCAGATCGCGCGCCCGATGAATAGCAAGGATCGCCTGCTGGTCTTCGGACTTGATCTCGACGAAGCGCATGGTCGGGCGACGCACCGCTTCGCAGATCGCTTCTGCATCGGCTGCATCGGTCTTGCCGCGCTTCACGTAAGGTTTGACGTAGGCTGCTGGCATGAGCCGAACGTCATGGCCAAGCTCACGCAACTTGCGCCCCCAGTGATGGGATGATCCGCAGGCCTCCATACCAACCACACAGCGCGGCAATGTCTCGAAGAAGGCGATCAACTTCGCGCGTTTGATCTTCTTGTTGATGATCCGACGCCCCGTGGCTGAAACACAGTGCACCTGAAAAACGTCCTTGGCCAAATCCAGGCCCACAGTCTTTACTGTCATTGGGTGGCTCCTTTCCCAGCAGTCGATAACAACTGCACTTTGGCACGTTCGATGCCGGTGGAGCAGGAGCCATCCACCTCATCCG
>NZ_JBQFQX010000050.1:0-1499 GCF_056537105.1 Ruegeria sp. CH11 | reverse complement strand
CCGTTGATTGGTTTGCCTGTCGCTGATTCACTCGTTTTTGAGAGTGGAGGTGCGGTGATGATGGGACCGAGGCAGGTGGCGCAAGGGGCGCTGTTTTATGAGTTCTCGATTGAAGAGTTTGTGCCTGCTGATCATCCGTTACGCGGCATTGATCGCTTCCTTGATCTTTCGGAAGTTCGCCCCCTGCTGGCACCGTCCTACAGCGCTCACGGTCGTCCTTCGATTGATCCAGAGTTGATGATCCGGATGCTGTTGTTGGGCTATTGCCAAGGCATTCGGTCCGAGCGGCGGCTCTGCGAAGAGGTGCATGTCAACCTGGCCTACAGGTGGTTTTGCAAGCTCGATCTGACCGATCCGGTGCCAGACCATTCGACCTTCTCGAAGAACCGACACGGGCGTTTCCGTGAGTGCGGGTTATTCCGCCACCTCTTCGAGACTGTCCTGAGGCGCTGCATCGATGAGGGCCTGGTTGGCGGCGATAGCTTCGGCGTCGATGCCAGCCTGATCCCGGCGAATGCGAACCAGACGCGGGGTGTCGATAGCAAAGAGGGTTTGCCGCCCGACCTAGCCACTCGTGTGGTTGAGGAATATCTCGAAACGCTGGATGATGCGGCTTTCGGCGCATCCACCAAAGTTGTCCCCAAATACATCTCACCCGTTGATCCCGCCGCACGCTGGACAGGCGCGGACGGTGGGGCTGCCTTCTTCGCATATTCCACCAACTATATGGTGGATTTGGATAATGCGGTGATCGTCGATGTTGAACCATCGGTTCCGATCCGAACCGCTGAGGCCTTTGCTGCACGACGCATGATCGACCGGATTACGGACCGCTTCGGCATGACGCCGGACAAGCTGGTCGGCGATACGGGCTACGGCTCAGCGGAGATGCTGGGCTGGTTGGTGGAAGAGCGCGGCATCGCTCCGCACATCCCGGTGTGGGATAAATCTAAACGGACGGACGGCACGTTCTCGCGCGAAGACTTCGTCTACGACCCCACGACCGACAGCTACACATGCCCCGGCAATAAAGAGCTGCGAACATATCGGCGAAACTTCTCCAAACCGCGCAAGCCAAATGGCGGCAAAGGCGGTTTCATTAAATATCGTGCATCAAAGCACGACTGCGACGCATGCCCATTGAAAGCAAATTGCTGTCCAAATCAGCCAGCCCAGAACGTGCTTCGTTCCGTCCATGAAGCGGCTCGCGACGTCGCCCGCGATATCCGCAGGACCGATGCGTACATGACCTCGTTCATTCAGAGAAGGAAGGTTGAGATGCTCTTCGCACATCTGAAACGATACATAGGCGTGCCGACGATGCGGCTACGTGGACCCAAAGGCGCATATGAACAGTTTCAACTCGCAGCAACCGCCCAAAACCTTCGGAAACTCGCCAAGCTGGTGCCACAACCTAGACTGACGGGATGAAGGGAAGGCGGAAGCCTATTGAGTCCGCATCCTGAACGCGCCCAAACGGCGACTTCTTCAACACTATC
>NZ_JBQFQX010000049.1:0-1690 GCF_056537105.1 Ruegeria sp. CH11 | reverse complement strand
GAGGCTGTGTGGAAACGCACCGGATCTAGTCTTTTTCTGAGCTTGTGAGTTTTGTTGCGGTTGTTTCGCTGGATTTTTCATTTTCGTGTCTCAGAACAGCCTTGGAGGCCATTTTGGGTGATCCAGCTCGATTGGAGAGGTTCAGTGGCAGATTTTGCGGCGGCAGAGACCGCCTATGCCTGCATCGCGGCGATCAAGGCAGGCATTCCGATCAGATTTATAACGCGGGTCATATTATAGGCGAGGACGTGTAGCGCCATTTCTGTGGCGACGTTCTTCAAGCGGCGCATTTTGAAGTGGGTCGCTCCCATCCACGATTTGATCGTGCCGTAGGGATGTTCGACAGTCATGCTGCGCACTGCGAGCTGGGTGGGGTCTTTATCCAAACGTTCCTGAGCGCGTTCCAAGACATCTTCATGTTCCCACCGTCGGATACGGCGTTGTTGGCTTTTGGTGCATTTGTCTTTGATGACGCAACTCTCACAATTGTTCGCCCAATAGACCCTTATGGACTTGCCGTCCTGCGGCCCGGTGAAGCGATAGGTGAGCTGTTCGCCAGCCGGGCAGATGTAAGTGTCAGTCGCCGCATCATAAGCAAAATCCGCCTTGTCGAAGTGGCCGCGGGCACGGGCATTTGAGGTCTGCGGTTTGGGCACGACGACCGAGATGCCCGCCTCTTCGCACGCCAGGATTTCTTCGCTCTTGAAGTAGCCTTTGTCCGCCACAGCTTCGAGATGGTCATTGCCGATTGCATCACGTGCCGCGATTGCCATCATCGACAGAGCGTCGCGATCATAGCCGTGCATGGTCACTTCATGCGCAACGATCAGATGGTTCTCGGCGTCTACGGCCGTTTGTACGTTGTATCCAACGACGCGCGGCATGCGCGGCGTGGTTGCCATGGAACGCGCATCTGGGTCGCTCAAGGAGACTTGGGTTTCGCCGGTTTCGTCCATACGTTTCTCAATTGAACGGTATCGCGCTGCTTCTTTCCTGAGATGTTCCACCTTGCGCAATGCACGCTCCATGCGGGCTTCCGGTATCACACCGCCAGTTTGCTCAAACACCTCATCTGCACGATCCAACTCACCGATATATCGTTCAATAGCGGCATCAATCTCGCTCAGCTTCTGACGCAGCTTGCCACGAGTATAGTTCTTGGCTTTCGCGTTCACCGCCTTGAACCGACTGCCGTCAATGGCAACGAGTTTGCTGTCCAGAAAATTGATGTCGCGGCACAGTGCGACAAACTGCTGGCAGACCTTGCGGATTGCGGGACCATTATCTTTTCGGAAGTCTGCGATGGTCTTGAAATCGGGCTTCAGACGACCCGTCAGCCAGATCAGCTCCAGATTGCGACCGCATTCCCGCTCCAGCCGCCGAGACGACTGAACTTGGTTGAGGTAACCATAAACATAAATCCGTAGCAGCAACCCAGGATGATAACCCGGACGACCAGTCGCAGCAGGCAAAGTGTTGAAACCGAGTTCCGCCAATCTGAGCATATCGACGAATGCATCAATCGCCCGGACCGGGCTATCTTCGCCCACATAATCGTCCAGATATTCGGGCAGTAACATCGCCTGATCACGATCCAAACCCTCAATAAACCGCCCCATGGATTGCCTCCGCGCCGATTGCTGAAAGCATACCATCTCTCGGAAAACAGAGGGAGTTTTCACACAGCCTC
>NZ_JBQFQX010000048.1:0-1783 GCF_056537105.1 Ruegeria sp. CH11 | reverse complement strand
CTTACGCCTCGACTTGGGGTGTCATGTCGGAAGCTTCGATACCTGCGACGGCGACGGGTTTTTTCATGGCGTCGCGGCGGAAGGGCTCGCCGAGTTCCTGGTTGATCAGGGCCTCGATCAGCGTGGTGATGCCGTTCTTCTGGTCCTCGATCGCCTGGTTCAGGGCCGCGGTCAGCTCGTCCTGGGTGCGGGCAACGACGCCTTTCAGGCCACAGGCCTGCGCAATACCGGCGTAAGACACTTTGGTGTCCAGCTCGGTGCCCACGAAGTTGTCGTCAAACCACAGGGTCGAGTTGCGCTTTTCCGCGCCCCACTGGTAGTTGCGGAACACGATCTGGGTCACGGCGGGCCATTCCTCGCGCCCGATCGCGGTCAGTTCGTTCACCGCGATGCCAAAGGCTCCGTCACCGGCAAAGCCGACAACCGGCACGTCAGGCTGGCCGATCTTGGCGCCAACGATGGCGGGCAGACCATAACCACAGGGGCCGAACAGGCCGGGCGCCAGATACTTGCGGCCCTCTTCAAACGCCGGATAGGCGTTGCCGATGGCGCAGTTGTTGCCGATATCCGAGCTGATGATCGCCTCTTTCGGCAGCGCCGCCTGAATCGCGCGCCACGCCATGCGCGGGCTCATCCAGTCCGGCTTGGCGGCACGGGCACGCTCGTTCCAGGAGGTGCCCGGATCGTCATCCTCGTGGGTCATCGAGGTCAGTTCCTGCGCCCAGGCCGACTTCTTCTGCGCGATACGGTCCTTGCGGGCCTGGCGGCCTTCGTCGCCGGCGGTGTCGCTCAGGCGGGACAGGATGCCGTTGGCGACTTTGGCCGCGTCACCGATGATGCCGACGCTGACGTCCTTGGTCAGGCCGATGCGGTCAGGGTTGATGTCAACCTGAATGATCTTTGCATCCGCAGGCCAGTAGTTGATGCCGTAACCGGGCAGGGTCGAGAACGGGTTCAGGCGGGTGCCCAGAGCCAGAACAACGTCTGCCTCGCTGATCAGCTCCATCCCGGCCTTCGAACCGTTATAGCCCAGTGGACCGGCAAACAGCGGGTGCGAACCGGGGAAGGCGTCATTGTGCTGGTAGCCGACGCAAACCGGCGCATCCAGACGCTCGGCCAGCGCTTTCGACGCGTCGATGCCGCCTTCGGACAGAACCACACCGGCACCGTTCAGGATGACGGGGTTCTTGGCGGTCGACAACATCTCGGCCGCGGCTGCCACCGCGTCTTCGCCACCCGAGGGGCGCTCGAAGTCGACGATCTTGGGCAGCTCGATATCGACCACCTGGGTCCACATGTCACGCGGGATGTTCAGCTGCGCCGGGGCCGACGCGCGCTTGGCGTTCATGATCACCCGGTTCAGCACTTCGGCCACACGGGTCGGGTCGCGCACTTCTTCCTGATAGGCGACGCAGTCGGCGAACATGCGCATCTGCTCCATCTCCTGGAAGCCGCCCTGACCAATGGTCTTGTTGGCCGCCTGCGGGGTCACCAGCAGAACCGGCGTGTGGTTCCAATAGGCGGTTTTCACAGCGGTCACAAAGTTGGTGATGCCGGGGCCGTTCTGCGCGATCATCATCGACATCTTGCCGGTCGCACGGGTATAGCCATCCGCCATCATCCCGCCAGAACCTTCATGCGCGCAGTCCCAGAACATGATCCCGGCCTTCGGAAACAAATCCGAAATCGGCATCATCGCCGAACCAATGATACCAAACGCATGTTCAATACCATGCATCTGCAATACCTTAACAAAGGCCTCTTCCGTCGTCATTCTCATCTG
>NZ_JBQFQX010000047.1:0-2234 GCF_056537105.1 Ruegeria sp. CH11 | reverse complement strand
AAGGCCAAACCACCAAGACCGGGACCCGCAATGACCGACTTCAACAAGATCCTGATCGCCAATCGCGGCGAGATTGCCATACGCGTGATGCGCGCAGCCAACGAGATGGGCAAACAGACCGTTGCTGTATTTGCCGAAGAAGACAAGCTGGGCTTGCATCGCTTCAAGGCGGATGAGGCGTATCGCATTGGCGAGGGAATGGGGCCGGTTGCCGCCTACCTGTCGATCGACGAGATCATCCGCGTGGCCAAGGAATGTGGTGCCGACGCGATCCACCCCGGTTACGGATTGCTGTCCGAGAACCCCGATTTCGTCGATGCCTGCGTTCAGAACGGTATTACCTTCATCGGCCCCAAGGCGGAAACCATGCGTGCCCTTGGCGACAAGGCCAGCGCGCGGAAAGTGGCGATCGCGGCGGATGTGCCGGTGATCCCGGCGACGGAAGTGCTGGGCGACGACATGGTCGCCATCAAGGCCGAGGCGGCCGAGATCGGCTATCCGCTGATGCTCAAGGCCAGCTGGGGCGGTGGCGGGCGTGGCATGCGGCCGATCCTGTCCGAAGATGAGCTGGAAGAAAAAGTGCTGGAGGGCCGTCGCGAAGCCGAGGCCGCCTTTGGCAATGGCGAGGGCTATCTGGAGAAGATGATCACCCGCGCCCGCCATGTCGAGGTGCAGATCCTGGGCGACAAGCATGGCGAGATTTATCACCTGTACGAGCGCGACTGCTCGGTCCAGCGTCGCAATCAGAAGGTCGTGGAACGCGCGCCCGCACCGTATCTGACCGAAGAGCAACGTGCCGAGATTTGTGAACTGGGCCGCCGCATCTGCGCCCATGTGAATTATGAATGCGCGGGGACCGTCGAATTCCTGATGGATATGAACACCGGCAAGTTCTACTTCATCGAGGTCAACCCGCGCGTTCAGGTGGAACACACCGTCACCGAAGAGGTCACGGGCATCGACATCGTTCAGGCTCAGATCCTGATCGCCGAGGGCAAGACGCTGGCCGAGGCCACTGGCAAAGCCAACCAGGATGAGATTCGTCTAAACGGCCACGCGCTGCAGACCCGCGTGACGACCGAAGATCCGCTGAACAACTTCATCCCCGACTATGGCCGCATCACCGCCTATCGTTCGGCCACCGGCATGGGCATCCGTCTAGACGGCGGCACCGCTTACGCGGGCGGGGTAATCACGCGGTATTATGACTCGCTGCTGACCAAGGTCACCGCCTGGGCTCCGACTCCCGAAAAGGCGATTGCGCGCATGGATCGCGCGCTGCGCGAATTCCGCGTTCGCGGTGTCTCGACCAATATCGCCTTTGTCGAAAACCTGCTGAAGCACCCGACCTTTCTGTCGAATGAATACACCACCAAGTTCATCGACGAGACGGCGGACCTGTTCCAGTTCAAAAAGCGCCGTGACCGAGGCACCAAGGTTCTGACCTATATCGCGGATATCACGGTCAACGGTCACCCTGAGACCAAGGATCGCCCCGAGCCGCGCGCCGATTTGAAAGAGGCCAAGCCCCCTGCGCTGAAGGCTGAACCCCAGATGGGCACTCGCAACCTGCTGGAGCAGAAGGGCCCGCAGGCGGTTGCTGACTGGATGAAAGCGCAACGTCAGCTGCTGATCACCGACACCACCATGCGCGACGGGCACCAATCGTTGCTGGCAACGCGGATGCGGTCAATCGACATGATCAAGGTCGCGCCCAGCTATGCGGCGAATCTGCCACAACTGTTCTCAGTCGAATGCTGGGGCGGTGCGACCTTTGATGTGGCCTATCGGTTCCTGCAGGAATGCCCGTGGCAGCGCCTGCGCGATCTGCGCGAAGCGATGCCGAACCTGATGACCCAAATGCTGCTGCGCGGCGCGAACGGGGTTGGCTACACCAACTATCCCGACAACGTTGTGCGGGAGTTCGTGCGCCAGGCGTCGCAGAATATCGACGTGTTCCGCGTCTTCGACTCGCTGAACTGGGTGGAAAATATGCGGGTCGCGATGGATGCCGTCGTCGAGAACGGCAAAATCTGCGAAGGCACCGTCTGTTACACCGGCGATATCCTCGACCCGGATCGCGCCAAGTACGACCTGAAATACTATGTCGGCATGGCCAAGGAACTGCGCGATGCAGGCGCGCATGTGCTGGGTCTCAAGGACATGGCCGGTTTGCTGAAACCCGCCTCGGCCAAGATCCTGATCCGTGCTCTGAAAGAAGAGGTCGGGTTGCC
>NZ_JBQFQX010000046.1:0-2472 GCF_056537105.1 Ruegeria sp. CH11 | reverse complement strand
CGGTCCCATCATCACCGCACCTCCACTCTCAAAAACGAGTGAATCAGCGACAGGCAAACCAATCAACGGAATTTTTCAACACTATCCGGACGAAGGGGACCTTCGATCAGGTCAATTGTGCCGCATACTATGAGCACGAACGCGTCTAACCGGAAAACGGTACAAACAAGCACTTCACCTTGCGCCTCAAACCTTTGATAGCGGCCTCAGTCTCACTCATCCAAGGTCGAGCTTCTGAGCGCACACAAGCGTGGAATTTCCCGTCCAGTGACGGTTGCAACCGTGGGTCATCGTAGGCCACGAGTTCAGCAACCCCTTCGACCCGAAATCCACCCTTCTCTTCGGTTACTTCAAGCTCGTTCTCCGAACAGTCGGTTTTTGGGCAACAGATCCCGGGAATCCAGTCTCCGGCAAAGCCGGGTTGTGAATTCAACACCCAAACCAATGCCCCCATAAGGGCAATTTTGAAATCTGTGGGCATGGCATTAAACTGAACTAGTGGTGGCTGCATGTCGGCACCTCGGAAAATGAACAAATCATGGGTAAATTGACTGGAAATACAGACAAAAAGTCCCGAAACCCTCACGATATTTCGGCGAAATCAGGTCAAGCGATTGTTCTGAACGGCAGGCTTTTTGATGTTTCAACGAAATCACTTTACGCAGCCGACGGCACGCCGCTGACGCTCAGAGCGCAGTCAATGGAAGTCCTCGCTGCTCTAGTCGAGGATGAAGGCGCGCCGGTTACCAAGGAAAGGCTTTTTGAGACGGTCTGGCCCGATGCCCATGTTACTGATGACAGCCTTGTTCAATGTATCGCCGACATCCGGCGTGCACTGGGTGATGACGACAAGACACTGATCCAAACTCTGCCCAAAGTCGGCTACCGGCTGACACCGCATTCCGCGACACAGCGCGCACGCTTCGGGACCTTGCCTCTTGTCGCAGGCTGCCTGGTGCTGATCTCTGTGGCTATTTGGTGGATTTGGCCAGTGCCCGAGGCGCCCGCCCTACCGGAAAAACCCCGCATCGCGGTGCTGGCTTTTGACGATTTCTCGACCGGTGACGACAAGGGCTATTTGTCTGACGCTGTTGCCGAAGGGCTTATCACAGAACTGGCCCGTTTTCCGGCCATGGGTGTAATAGCCCGCACATCGTCCTTTTCCTACCGCGACACCGCCGCCGATATTGATACCATCCGCGACGAGTTGTATGTGCACTATGTCCTTGAAGGCAGTCAGCAGAAGTCTGGCGATCGCCTCAAAGTCACTGTCCAACTCATAGATGCGCGCTCCGGAGACCACGTGTGGGCTGAAAGCTACGACCGAGGGCTAGAGGATTTTTTCGTCGTTCAAGAAGAGATCGTGCGCGCCGTCGCTGCGGTTGTGAACAACATAGTAATCAAAAGGCCCTTGCCAGAAGGCGATCTTGCTCAGGTCACGGCCTACAACTATTTTCGCCAATCGCTTGGCAACCCTGACAGCCGCGAACAGGTCGAAAAGCGGCTGGAACTTGGGCGCATGGCCTTGGACGTCGATCCCGATTCTGTCTGGGGCTATCTTACAATGGGGTGGGGCCATCGCCATATGGCGGTCTTCTACTCGACACCCGAGGAAAAGCCCAAGCACCTAGCCAAAGCTAAGAAATACGCGGATATCGCCGTCGAAATCGCACCTCAGAACTATATCGCATATTGGATGCGCGCGCGGGTCGAAGAAGAATATGGCGATCACGAAAGCGCAATCAAAACCTATGATCAGGGTATCGCAAGAAACCCTTCAGCAGTAAACATGGTCGTCGGCAGCTCTTCCCCCCGCCTTTATATCGGCCAGTTTGACGATGCGCTTGCCATCATCGACAGCGCTTTGGAAATCGATCCAAAACATACCAGTTGGTTCCACTGGCAACGCGCTTGGGCATTGTGGGAACTGGACCGATGCGAAGAAGCACTGGACGCGTTCGGCCGCATGTCCAAGATTCCGAACGCCGCGCGACGGATGCATGCAGCAACCCACGCGTGCCTTGGAAATCAGGAAGAGGCGGCCGCATCCCTCAAGGTCTTCCTCGACGAGAATCCGAACGCAAATCTCAAGGATGAGCGGGCAAAATCTGAAGTTACCTGGCCCAATCCGACATCAGTCGAGAAATGGTTGAAGCATCTGGAAATCGCCGGAATGCCCGCGAAGTAATTCCTCTTGCCATTTGTCGTGCTTCGGCGCAGCTGGAGGTGCCGCTAAGCCAACCAATTGCCCACAAGAGCCCTGTGAATCTGTTCTCTTGATGCGCTATCCGGTGCGGAAGTCACATGTCCGCTCTGGGCTCGTTTCCGCCATCGGGGAGGATACATCATGTGGACCGGAGAACCGGTTTGCACGGTTAATGACGGCCCATATCGGATGAGGTGGATGGCTCCTGCTCCACCGGCATCGAACGTGCCAAAGTGCAGTTGTTATCGACTGCTGGGAAAGGAGCC
>NZ_JBQFQX010000045.1:0-2884 GCF_056537105.1 Ruegeria sp. CH11 | reverse complement strand
CCTCGTCAGCGGTCAGCGTATGGCCATCGTTGCAAGCTTGATCGAAGCCGATGCCAACAAGCAGAACTCAACGCCGAAGGAAGAGTGGGACGCCTCAACCGTTGATCCGACCGACGCGCCCCGCGCCGTCCGCGAGTATCTCGACACGCTGGACGAGGCTGCGTTCGGCGCTGCCAGCGAGGTTCAGCCCAAGTTCACATCGCATTCCGATCCGGCGAGCCAATGGACCGCAGCCCGCAAAGGCCCTGCATTCTTTAGCTATTCCGACAACTACCTGATCGATACAGATCACGGAGTTATCATCGACGTCGAAGCCACCAGATCAATCCGTCAGGCTGAGGTCGGATCGACCAAGACCATGTTGAACCGAGTAAAGGAACGGTTCGATCTGCATCCGGAGAGACTAATCGCGGACACCGCCTATGGCACCGGCCCACTTCTGGGCTGGCTGGTTGATCGCAAGATTGCGCCGCATATCCCGGTGTTCGACAAGTCCGGTCGCAATGACGGCACCTGGACCCGCGCCGACTTCGAATGGGATGCTGAGAATGACCAATACATCTGTCCCGAAGGTCACGCCCTCAAGCAGTTCCGCCGCAACTACTCAGACCCCAACCGCGGTCCGACGGGCAAGGGCACCGCTCGCTATCGCGCTCTGAAAGAGGTCTGTCAGGTCTGCCCATCGAAAACCAAGTCCTGCCCCAACGCGGATGCCCGCAAGATCAGCCGCGAAGAAACAGAAGACGCCCGCCAGGTGGCTCGAGACATTGCCAAGACCCGCCAGTACGACATCTCAATGAAGCTCAGAAAGAAGGTGGAAATGCTCTTCGCCCACCTCAAACGCATTCTCGGCCTGGGTCGGCTCCGATTACGTGGCCCATGCGGCGCAAACGACGAATTCCTCCTCGCCGCCACCGCCCAGAACCTCCGCAAACTGGCCAAGATCTTTCCCGCACCGCTGTCCAGCCCCAATTCTATGGGCCAGTTTTGAGCAAGGTTTCTGGAACGGGCGGTCGCATGTTTAGAGCCTGATGGGGTCTGACACGATTGTACTGTCTAAGCCAGGTATTGATGACGATCTGAGCCTGTTTGGTGGTGTGGAACCATTCTGCGTTGAGGACTTCCCGGCGCAGAGTGCCATTGAAGCGCTCGTTGTATCCATTCTCCCAAGGTGATCCCGGGTAGATTTGGATCGGCTTAATGCCCACCTTTCTTAACCAGGTCTGCAGGGCCGTTGCGATGAACTCCGCGCCGTTGTCGGAACGGATGTGTTCGGGCTTCCCGTGCCGCAATAAGAGTGGGTAGAGCGCATCCAGCACGTCTGCGCTGTTCATCTTCGGCTTGACCGCTACGCAGAGCGCCTCACGGGTATACTCATCCAGCACCGTCAGCATCTTGTAGCTCTGTCCGTTGCTCAGCTTGTCGTGGACAAAGTCAATGCTCCAGATGTGATTGGGATGTTGCGGTCGGAGCCGGATGATCGAGCTGTCCTTGTGGTACAGCCGTTTGCGTTTCTTGTGCCGTTGTGGGAGCTGCAAGCCTTCTTCGCGCCATAGTCGTTCGATCTTTTTATGATTGACTGCCCAGCCTTCGACACGCAGCAGCTCGGCGACCTTGCGGTAGCCGTAGCGCCCATACCGTTTGGCCAATCGGATCATCGCCAGACGTAACGCCTCATCATCCTTTGGCGCTGCGCGGTATTGCAGCGTGCTCCGCGCCAATCCAATCACGCGACAGGTGCGCCGTTCAGAGGTTGCCAGCTTTTGTCGGGTGTGGACCACGGCCTGACGAAGCTGGTCTGCCGTCAGGCCTTTGGCTTTAGATAATCAAGGCTCTCCTTGAGAATGAGTTTGTCCAGTTCAAGCTCAGCCACGATTTTCTTGAGCCGATCATTCTCTTTCTGCAGCGCCTTCAGATTGGCCATCTCAGATCGTCCCATCCCACCAAACCGCTTGCGCCATGTGTAATAGGTCGCATCACTGACACCAGCCGTTCTGCACGCCGTCGCGACATCCGAACCAGATGCCAGGCCCAGCTCAATCTCGCGCAAAAGCCGCAGAATATCTTCGTCCGAATACCGTTTCCGCGCCATCAATCCCGTCTCCAAAACTAAGCCAACTGTGGCACAGTTTTAGGGGGCCAAGACACGACGAACGGCAGCTGTGGGCCGATACTGTTGAAAAACTCCGATTTTGCGCAGATTCGAGTCCAAAATTTCTCGTAGAAGCCCGGTAGGATTATTCAGCTTAGGGTTCGGCCAAAATCTGACTCTGGCCGTCAGAGGGCATCTCAACAACTGTCATCGATATTGGCTTTGGACTTTATCGACGGATCGCCGGTTCGCAGAAAACTCGAACCTCTTGCATTTTTGAGTTTTTCAACACAATGGGCGTATTTCGTTGAAAAACTCTTGGTTGATTGAGTGGTAAGTCGCTGATTCAATTCGTCCTGTAGGGAGGAATTGGCGATGATGGGACCGAGGCAGGAAGCGCAGGCGGCGTTGTTCTACGAGTTCTCGCTGGAAGATCATGTCCCGCAAGATCACCTGCTGCGCTCGATTGATCGGTTCGTCGATCTTGGCAGCATCCGGTCGCATCTGGCGGAGTTCTACAGCCATACTGGACGCCCCTCGGTTGACCCCGAGTTGCTTATCCGAATGCTACTCGTGGGCTACTGCTTCGGGATCCGGTCCGAGCGGCGGCTTTGTGAAGAGGTTCATCTGAACCTAGCCTATCGGTGGTTCTGTCGGCTCGATCTGAACGACCGTGTGCCGGATCATTCCACATTCTCGAAGAACCGGCATGGGCGGTTCCGCGAAAGCGAACTGCTGCGCTACCTGTTCGAGATGACCGTGGCACACAGCATTGAGGAAGGCCTCGTCAGC
>NZ_JBQFQX010000044.1:0-2944 GCF_056537105.1 Ruegeria sp. CH11 | reverse complement strand
CGACGTCCTACTCTCACAGGGACAAGGTCCCAACTACCATCGGCGCTAGAGAGCTTAACTTCCGTGTTCGGTATGGGAACGGGTGTGACCTCTCTGCCATCATCACCAAACTATGAAGGCATATTCCTTCAAAACTAGATAACATTTGCTACATATTATATGGTTAAGTCCTCGATCTATTAGTATTCGTCAGCTCCACATGTCACCATGCTTCCACCTCGAACCTATCAACCTGATCATCTTTCAGGGATCTTACTAGCTTACGCTATGGGAAATCTCATCTTGAGGGGGGCTTCATGCTTAGATGCTTTCAGCACTTATCCCTTCCGCACATAGCTACCCAGCTATGCCCTTGGCAGAACAACTGGTACACCAGCGGTGCGTCCATCCCGGTCCTCTCGTACTAAGGACAGCTCCTCTCAAATTTCCTACGCCCACGACGGATAGGGACCGAACTGTCTCACGACGTTCTGAACCCAGCTCGCGTACCGCTTTAATGGGCGAACAGCCCAACCCTTGGGACCGACTACAGCCCCAGGATGCGATGAGCCGACATCGAGGTGCCAAACCTCCCCGTCGATGTGGACTCTTGGGGGAGATAAGCCTGTTATCCCCGGGGTAGCTTTTATCCGTTGAGCGATGGCCCTTCCATGCGGAACCACCGGATCACTAAGCCCGACTTTCGTCCCTGCTCGACTTGTAGGTCTCGCAGTCAAGCTCCCTTATGCCTTTGCACTCTACGAATGATTTCCAACCATTCTGAGGGAACCTTTGGGCGCCTCCGTTACACTTTAGGAGGCGACCGCCCCAGTCAAACTGCCCACCTGACACTGTCTCCCGGGTCGATAAGACCCGTAGGTTAGAATTTCAATACAGTCAGGGCGGTATCCCACCAGCGCCTCCACCGAAGCTAGCGCTCCGGTTTTAATGGCTCCCGCCTATCCTGTACAAACTGTACCAAAATTCAATATCAGGCTACAGTAAAGCTCCACGGGGTCTTTCCGTCCTGTCGCGGGTAACCTGCATCTTCACAGGTACTATAATTTCACCGAGTCTCTGGTTGAGACAGTGCCCAAATCGTTACACCTTTCGTGCGGGTCGGAACTTACCCGACAAGGAATTTCGCTACCTTAGGACCGTTATAGTTACGGCCGCCGTTTACTGGGGCTTCAGTTCAGAGCTTCGCTTACGCTAACCCCTCTCCTTAACCTTCCAGCACCGGGCAGGTGTCAGCCCCTATACTTCGCCTTACGGCTTCGCAGAGACCTGTGTTTTTGCTAAACAGTCGCTTGGGCCTATTCACTGCGGCTTTCCGTTAAGAAAGCACCCCTTCTCCCGAAGTTACGGGGTCATTTTGCCGAGTTCCTTAACCAGAGTTCTCTCGCACACCTTAGGATTCTCTCCTCGCCTACCTGTGTCGGTTTGCGGTACAGGCACCTTTTATCTCGCTAGAAGCTTTTCTTGGCAGCGGGGAATCAAAGACTTCGCTCCATAAGGAGCTTCCCCATCACAGCTCAGCCTTCACGATAAGCGGATTTGCCTACTTATCAGCCTAACTGCTTGGACGTGCACAACCAATCGCACGCTTCTTCTATCCTTCTGCGTCCCTCCATTGCTCAAACGATAAAGAGGTGGTACAGGAATATCAACCTGTTGTCCATCGCCTACGCCTGTCGGCCTCGGCTTAGGTCCTGACTAACCCTGAGCGGACGAGCCTTCCTCAGGAAACCTTAGGCATTCGGTGGACGGGATTCTCACCCGTCTTTCGCTACTCATACCGGCATTCTCACTTCTAAGCGCTCCACCAGTCCTTCCGGTCTGACTTCACTGCACTTAGAACGCTCCCCTACCACTGATACCATTGGTATCAATTCGCAGCTTCGGTGGTGTATTTAGCCCCGGTACATTTTCGGCGCAGAGTCACTCGACTAGTGAGCTATTACGCACTCTTTAAATGGTGGCTGCTTCTAAGCCAACATCCTAGTTGTCTAAGCAACTCCACATCCTTTTCCACTTAATACACACTTTGGGACCTTAGCTGGCGATCTGGGCTGTTTCCCTCTTGACTACGGATCTTATCACTCGCAGTCTGACTCCTAAGGATAAGTCATTGGCATTCGGAGTTTGACTGAATTCGGTAATCCGATGAGGACCCCTAGTTCAATCAGTGCTCTACCTCCAAGACTCTTACACTTAAGGCTAGCCCTAAAGCTATTTCGGGGAGAACCAGCTATCTCCAGGTTCGATTGGAATTTCTCCGCTACCCACACCTCATCCCCGCACTTTTCAACGTGCGTGGGTTCGGGCCTCCATTCAGTGTTACCTGAACTTCACCCTGGACATGGGTAGATCACCTGGTTTCGGGTCTACGACCACGTACTAAACGCCCTATTCAGACTCGCTTTCGCTGCGGCTCCGTCTCTTCAACTTAACCTTGCACGGGATCGTAACTCGCCGGTTCATTCTACAAAAGGCACGCCATCACCCATTAACGGGCTCTGACTATTTGTAGGCACACGGTTTCAGGATCTCTTTCACTCCCCTTCCGGGGTGCTTTTCACCTTTCCCTCACGGTACTGGTTCACTATCGATCACTAGGGAGTATTTAGCCTTGGGAGATGGTCCTCCCAGATTCCGACGGAATTTCACGTGTTCCGCCGTACTCAGGATACATTCAAGAGAGAACGAAGTTTCGACTACGGGGTTGTTACCCTCTACGACGGACCTTTCCAGGTCGCTTCGTCTACCTCGTTCCTTTGTAACTCCGTATAGAATGTCCTACAACCCCAAGAGGCAAGCCTCTTGGTTTGGGCTATGTTCCGTTTCGCTCGCCGCTACTCAGGAAATCGCATTTGCTTTCTCTTCCTCCAGGTACTTAGATGTTTCAGTTCCCTGGGTCTGTCTTCCTTACCCTATGTATTCAGGTAAGGATACCATACCATTA
>NZ_JBQFQX010000043.1:0-3029 GCF_056537105.1 Ruegeria sp. CH11 | reverse complement strand
GGCATCTTCGCGCGAATGATGGCTGGCCTGGCCGCCGAGCACGGCGAACAGAAGACTGTGATGATCGACGCGACCTATCTGAAGGCTCACCGGACAGCGACCAGCATGGGCGTCAAAAAGGGGGGCGTGGACGCCTGATTGGTCGAACCAAGGGCGGCATGAACACCAAACTGCACGCCATCAGCGACAGTCAGGGACGCCCGCTGAACCTGTTTATAACCGCAGGACAGGTCAGCGACTACATCGGTGCTCGGGCTCTGTTCAGCGGCATGCCGAATGTCGATTGGCTACTCGGAGATCGCGGATACGATGCCGATTGGTTTCGAGAAGCGTTACAAGATAAAGGGATACGCGCTTGTATCCCCGGTCGGAAGCAGCGCAAGACAACGGTGAAATACGACAAGCGCCGATACAAACGCCGCAACCGGATCGAGATCATGTTTGGCAGGCTCAAGGATTGGCGCCGTGTGGCAACTCGTTACGACAGGTGCCCGAAGGTCTTCCTCTCAGCAATCGCCCTCGCAGCTCTCGTCATCTATTGGCTATGAGTCCTGAACCTAATTATGTGGGCTCAGTCTCTGTGTTTGTAGAGCTCTTTTTTTCTGGGAACTGATCGACAATGACAGAGATCATTCGGTGGATACCGTTGCTGCCCCCGGCGATGATAGCGACGGTCACAACGATATCGGCCAATTGCAACAAAAACCACTGTGTGAGCGCCAAAGCGTCAAATTGAACTTCTAGCAGTGGACTCAACGCTCTGACGCCACCTAGAGATAGCAGGGTCGACAAAATAACCGCGAATGTAATTGTCAGTATCCTGGTTCCAGTTCTATAGCATAAAAGCGTGTTTTTTGCCTTGGCGATCCTTTCGTCGCTTGGCACTCCTCGTCCACCTGCAGACTTTTTTTCTTTCATGGTTGCGATTTCGAGTTCGGCTTGCTTACGCGCCACCAATCGGGCGCTGCCTATGAAGACCTCGTTCGCCCGTTCAACGAAGAGGGCAATGACAAACAAAATGCTTAAAACGTCGATGGATGCTCGGATGGGATCAACAATGAACAGCAGGGGCTCAAGCCCAAATCCAAGCCGGACGTCCGGCGCATTGAAAAGCAACATTATCAAAACCACTGCTATCGCAGAACCGATGCCAATCCAAAATTTTCTCCAGTAACGCTCTAAATCATACTCCTTATCCAAATCGAGATGCATGTCACTCTCCTGTGCATTAATCCGTTAGAGGTGTTGCGCGTACTTCAATGCGTTGTTCTATCTGGTCAGGCAGCGATTGGAACAGATCCAAGCCAAGCATGCGCTCTAATTGATCGACACTAAATCTATAGTTTCTAAATTTACCGGCGCCTCGAGGAATATTCGGCATGATGAAAGCCCGTGAGGACCAAACACCATCCTGTTCGGCCAAAACTGCCTTAAATGTATGGGAGGGAACCGCTATTTCGCTGCGCATACGGTTTACCGGATCCGTAGGCCGCTGCGACGTATCGACCACTAGGCACCTCTCTGGTGGGCGGTTCACCTGGCACCTTGGATCGATGGGAACAAAAAGGCTGCCCGTTATGATCCAAAGATCAGCGCCTGCCATCGCCATATGGCGCACTGCGGCTTCGAGCTTGGCCCAAGCGCCGGAGTTGATACTTCCAAATTGCGGGACGGCGTTGGTGTAGATATGCGTGCCGTTCACCGCGCTCTGTGTACGGACATAGGCTTGTGCCGGAGCCAAGTGGCCTTTGTGAAAGCCTGAGCCTAGATACACAGTGCTATTTGCTTGGCCGGCGGCAATGACGCGGGAATCTATCTGCCAAGAGGACCTGTGCCTATCTCCTGGCCCGTCGAGTTCATCACCGCGCATCACATAGGCGACCCAGAGCGGTATGCGCCAATGTCTATCCTGACAAATAACAAACAGGTCGTTCTTAAGCGTCTGCCTCTGCGCACCCGCACAAACTACATCGAGTAATTTCGATCGTTCCACTTCATTTGAATCAGGGGGCTGGACAGTTGCAACTGCCGTCGTGTTTTGGGCTAGGACCCATGCTCTTGCCGTTTCCAATTTTAAAAACAGCCAACGCCCGTTGTCATATGTGTCAACAATTTCTGCCGCAGATCCTGGGTCTGCATGCGCAAATCGACTGGATCGAGGTTGTCGATGCAGGGGAATCCCGTGCGCGGTCCCACCTTGCAGGATCACAGTTTCCCCGACACTGTGCGTTTGAGAAATAACTACTTGTGGTAATACTATCAGGCAAAAAACCGCAAAAAAATGAGATATGTTTTTGTACACGGATATAATCCTCGAACAAGCGCCCGCCCAGAAATAAATAGAGTGTCTCGCTTCAACGAACTCGTAGATTATTGAGCGAAGAATACGCAAATAGATGTTCACTATCGAGCATCGAATTTAATGCCGTACTGCCACTGAGGCGAAGCTTAATCGAAAACTAGCGGCATTGTAAGAGCGGGAGTCAGAATGATAAAAGTCCCATCCACTCGCTGCAGTTTCAATCGTAATTGTCAGCGTCACCTGCACTGCAATTTCAGAGTTTGATTGTTCTGCAATTGATTGTCCAACGAATAGACTTATGTTGCGAAATGTTTCTAAACCAGGACTATTTTGCGCCGCAGCGAACGACCAGTTTGGCGGGCGCTCTGCATCATCAGAGCGAAACGATGAACGGCAGGTTTGGGCCGCTCATAACATGTTGTGGCGGGAAATCTTGGAATCGTTTCAGATCTCAGTGCTAACTCTCAGATTGAAGCAAGTTGACCGCCCCCGTAGCGGCGGCCGTAGCCGCGCCCAGTAAGTCGCTTCCTATGGCCGTCACAAAAGTCTGCGACACATTCATCATTGAGCACGGCACTAGAAGAGGGCGCGCCATTTTAGAATTCCAGTTCGACGAGCAGGTCTTTGGCGTCGATTTGGCCGCCGGGCTGGACGTGGACGGCCTTGACCACCGCGTCGCGTTCGGCGTGGATGCCGGTTTCCATTTTCATCGCTTCGATGGTCAGCA
>NZ_JBQFQX010000042.1:0-3110 GCF_056537105.1 Ruegeria sp. CH11 | reverse complement strand
TGGGCGATCCAGAAGCGCCGCAAGGAAGAGGGCGGCTTTCCGGGGGCGGACCGCGTGCAGAAGGAGCTGGCCGAAGGCCCCGCCAAAAAGCTGGTGGGCATCAAGCCCGAAGGCCGCGCGCCAGCGCGTCAGGGCGTTGAGATCCAGTGCAGCAATGGCAACACGATCGGCCAGATCACCTCGGGCGTATTTGGCCCCACGGTCGGTGGCCCGGTGGCGATGGGCTATGTCGCGGCAGGCCACACCGAGCCGGGCGAGGTGGTGAACCTGATCATCCGGGGCAAGGCGCAACCGGCGCAGATCGTGGCGCTGCCCTTTGTCACCCAGAATTACAAGCGTTGAAGTCAGGAGAGAGAGACATGGCAACCTATTATTCCGAAGAGCACGAATGGCTGACTGTTGAGGGCGACATCGCCACGCTGGGCATCACCGCGCATGCGGCTGAACAGCTGGGCGACGTGGTGTTTGTCGAACAGCAAGAGGTCGGCGACGAGTTCGAGAAGGATGGCGAGATCGGCGTGATCGAATCCGTCAAGGCCGCGTCCGAGCTTTATGCGCCGGTTGACGGCGAGATTACGGAAGTGAACGAGGCGCTGGCCGACAATCCCGGCGCGCTGAACGAAGACCCCGAGGGCGAGGCCTGGATCTACAAGATCAAGATCGCGGACGCATCGCAGCTCGAAGATCTGATGGACGAGGCGGGCTACAAGGCCTTCATCGGCTGACACTGCCGGAGCCCTGATATTGGGGCTCCCCAGCTTCATCTTTTTCCAAATACTTCCGCCGGAGGCTCCTGCCGTCTCCGCCGGACCTGACCTATCCTTGAGGAGCGCAACGATGGCCTTCAAACTGACCGATTACGAAGCCTATGACTTCGCCAACCGCCGCCATATCGGGCCCAGCCCGACCGAGATGCGCGACATGCTCAAGGTGATTGGCTTCAAGACGCTGGACGCGCTGATTGATGCCACCGTCCCGCCCGCGATCCGGCAGAAAGAGCCGCTGGACTGGGGTCCGGCGATGACCGAGCGCGACGCGCTCTTTCACATGAAAGAGGTGGCGAGCAAGAACAAGGTTCTGACCTCGCTGATCGGGCAGGGGTATTACGGCACCACCACGCCGGCACCGATCCTGCGCAACATTCTGGAAAACCCGGCCTGGTATACGGCCTACACGCCCTATCAGCCCGAGATCAGCCAGGGCCGGCTTGAGGCGCTGCTGAACTTCCAGACCATGGTCAGCGACCTGACCGGGCTCGATGTGGCCAACGCCTCGCTGCTGGATGAAGCCACAGCCGCAGCCGAAGCCATGGCCATGGCCAAGCGCGGTGGCCGGTCGAAAGCCAACAACGCGGCCTTCTTTGTCGACAAGAACTGCCACCCGCAGACCATCGCGGTCATAAAAACCCGCGCCGAGCCTCTGGGCATCGACGTGCAGGTGGCTGATCCCGACAGCCTTGATGCGGGGGCGGTCTTTGGCGCGATCTTCCAGTATCCCGGCACCCACGGTCATGTGCGCGACTTCACCGCCGAGATTGCGGCGCTGCATGAGCACAAAGCCATCGCAATTGTCGCCGCCGACATCCTGTCGCTGGCGCTGCTGAAGTCACCGGGCGAGATGGGCGCGGATATCGCAATCGGCTCGACCCAGCGCTTTGGCGTGCCGATGGGCTATGGCGGCCCGCACGCGGCCTATATGGCGACCACCGACAAGCTGAAGCGGGCGATGCCCGGCCGGATCATCGGTGTGTCGATCGACAGCCGTGGCAACAAGGCCTACCGTTTGGCCCTGCAGACCCGGGAACAGCATATCCGGCGCGAGAAGGCGAACTCGAACGTCTGCACCGCGCAGGCGCTGCTGGCCGTCATTGCCTCGATGTATGCGGTCTATCACGGCCCCGACGGCATCAAGGCCATCGCGCAATCGGTGCACCGCAAGACCTCGCGCATGGCGGCTGGTCTGGAAGAGGCGGGCTTTGCCGTTGAGCCGGAAGTATTCTTTGACACGATCACGGTTGAGGTCGGCCATCTGCAGACCGTGGTGATGGAGGCCGCCGTGGCGCGCGGTGTGAACCTGCGCAAGGTGGGTGAGACGAAAGTGGGCATCAGCCTTGACGAGCAGACCCGGCCTGAGACCATCGAGGCGGTCTGGGGCGCCTTTGGCATCGACCGCAAGGATGACAGCTCGAACAAGCAGTACCGCCTGCCGGATTACGCGCTGCGCGAAAGCGCCTATCTGACCCACCCGATCTTCCATCAGAACCGGGCCGAGGCCGAGATCACGCGCTATATGCGCCGTCTGGCCGACCGCGACCTGGCGCTGGACCGGGCGATGATCCCGCTGGGGTCCTGCACCATGAAGCTGAACGCCACGATCGAGATGATCCCGGTCACCTGGCCCGAGTTCGGTAATCTGCACCCGTTCTGCCCGGAAGATCAGGCGCAGGGCTATCACGAGATGATTGCCGACCTGAACGACAAGCTGTGCCAGATCACCGGCTATGACGCGATCAGCCAGCAGCCCAACTCGGGCGCGCAGGGTGAATATGCAGGCCTGCTGACCATCCGCAACTATCACTTCGCCCGCGGCGAAGGGCACCGCAATGTCTGCCTGATCCCGACCTCGGCGCATGGCACCAACCCGGCCTCGGCCCAGATGGTGGGCTGGCAGGTGGTGCCGGTGCAGGCGGATGACAAGGGCAATATCGATCTGAATGACTTCCGCGCCAAGGCCGAGAAGCATTCCGATCATCTGGCCGCCTGCATGATCACCTACCCCTCGACCCATGGCGTGTTCGAGACCACCGTGCAGGAGGTTTGCCAGATCACCCATGACCACGGCGGTCAGGTCTATATCGACGGCGCCAACATGAACGCCATGGTGGGTCTGTCGCGTCCCGGTGACATTGGCGGCGACGTCAGCCACCTGAACCTGCACAAGACCTTCTGCATCCCGCATGGCGGCGGCGGCCCCGGCATGGGTCCGATCGGCGTCAAGGCGCATCTGACAGAACATCTGCCCGGCCACCCGGAATACGGCACTGCCGTGGGTCCGGTCTCGGCGGCACCCTTCGGCTCGCCGTCGATCCTGCCGGTCTCATGGGCCTATGT
>NZ_JBQFQX010000041.1:0-3535 GCF_056537105.1 Ruegeria sp. CH11 | reverse complement strand
GTTCTGAATAGCAGTAGGAAGACGAAGATTGATCCGATTGAGGTTGTTACGATGCCGACGGGCAGTTCTTGTGGAGCGAGGAGCAGTCGGCTGAGGATGTCTGAGCCTGTGAGCAGGGCTGCGCCGACGATGGCGGCTGTTGGCAGCAGTTGTTTGTGCAGCGGTCCGGCGATGCCGCGAGCGATATGGGGGACCATCAGGCCGACAAATCCGATCACGCCGGCGACCGAGACGAATACGGCGGTTGCAAGGGCTGCGACGAAGAACATGCGGAACCGAAGCCCCTGGACCGGAACACCAAGGGTCGAGGCGGTGAGGTCTCCGGTCAAGAGCGCATCCAGCCAGCGGGCGCGGTACAGCGAATAGGCCAGGATCAGGGTCAAACCGGCGCAGACCAGGGGAAAGGTCTGCCACCGGGCCAGGCCCAGGCCACCCAGCATCCAGAAGATCACCGAATGGGCGGCGCGGCTGTCACCGGCAAAGATCAGATAGTTGGTGATGGCCGAGAACAGGAAGGACACTGCCAGACCCGCCAGGATCAGCTTTTCCGGCGCGCTTGTGCGCAGCCCCTGGACCAGCGCCAGCACGATGGCCGAGGCGACAAGACCACCGCAAAACGCCGCCAGCGGCAGGGTCCACAGCCCCAGAACATCGCCGGTGACGGTGATGACGAACACCGCCCCCGCCGCCGCGCCCGAGGACAGCCCGAACAGAAACGGATCGGCCAGATCGTTGCGGGTGGTGGTTTGCAGAACAACGCCGACAATGCCAAGCCCGGCACCGATCACGGCGGCAAACAGGGCCCGCGGCAGGCGCAGATCAAAGACGATCCGATGCAGCGGCGACATCTCGCCATCGGACAGGCCAAGCCCAAGACCAATGGCCGAGAAGGTCTCGGGCAGGGGGATGGATGTGGTTCCATAGACCGTCGAGATCAGCAAAAGGGCGGTCAGAACGACCGCCCCCAGCAAGAGTGTCAGAGCCAATCGGCCCATATCAGTTCAGGCCCGGATGCATGGCCTGCGCCATTTTCGAGATCGCCTCGATATTTGCCGGTCCCGGGGTCAGTTCCTCGTAGCGCAGACCGATCCAGCGTTCGTTCCTGACCGCATCGGTCTGCGACATCACCGGATGCTCTTGCAGGAATTTGAAGGTATCGGCAGCACCATTGCCGGTCTGATAGTCCAGCAGCACCAGAAACTCCGGGTTCGAGGCGGCCACGGCCTCCCACGAGGATCGGCCCCAGCTGGTGTCCATGTCATGGGTGACGTTCTGGCCGCCCGCCGCCGCGATCATCGCGTCGGGAATGGCGAATTTACCGGCGGTGAACGGGGCGTCTGCCGGGCCATCCAGCAGGAACACGCGGGGTTTAGCCACATCTGCGGTCTGGGCTTCGATCGCGGCCAGTTCCTCTTTCCAGCCCGAGACAAGCGCATCGGCCTTGTCCTCGACATCCATGACCTTGCCCAGACGCAGAACGTCGTCAAACAGCAGGTCCATGCTGGCCTCGGGGCGGTCCTTGTCCAGATGCACACAGCTCTCGGACAGGATCATGGTCTTGATGCCAAAGGGTTCCAGCGTGTCCGGCGTCACGTCGCCGCCGGGCTTCATGCCATAATACCAGCCGGCAAAGAACAGGTCGGGCTCGACCGCAACCAGGTTCTCGACGGTTGGGTATTTCGGGGCCAGTTCCGGGATGTCGCCGCGCAGCGTGTCAAACTCGGGGCTGGTCTTGTACCAGCCGGTGATGCCGGTCAGGCCAACGATCTTGTCCTGCAAACCCAGTGCAAAGGCCATGTCGGTCATGTTCATGTCATGCACGACCAGCCGCTCGGGCGTGGCGTCGAACACCAGCGGCGCGCCGCAATTGTCGACGCTGATCTCATGCGCGGATGCGCCGCTTGCAATGGCAGTGGCCAGAGCCACGGACCAGATCTGTTTCATTGGGGATTGCTCCTTGGGTCAGGTTGAAACTTTGGTTTTTCGGATATCCAGCGCCGGGATCACGCGGCCCTCGTGGTGAAAGCACAGGTAATCGACGCCAAATGTGTCGCGGACCCGATCCGTGGTCAGCACCTCGCCCACCGGCCCGAACCCGGTCATCCGGGTGGATTTGATCAGGGCAACATGGGTGGCGAATTCCGGGATCATGACCAGATCATGGACGATCATCACCACGGTGATACCCAGATCGGCCACCAGGGACAGCATCCGCCCCTTGGCGTCCGGATCCAGATGGTTGGTCGGCTCATCCAGAAACAGCAGCGACGGGTTCTGCGCCAGGGCCCGCGCGATATGGGCGCGCTGGCGCTCGCCCCCCGACAGCACCCCCATCCGTTTGCCCGCAAGGGCGTCCAGACCGGTCAGGTCCAGAATGCGCTCCAGCTCGGCCGCATGGGCGCCGGCCGAGCGATCGGCGTGGATCGGTATCTGCCCCAGGGCGACATAGTCCCGCAACAGCAACCGCCCATCCGGCAGCTCTTGCTGACCAACAACCGCAATCATGCGGGCGCGGTCCTGTGCCGAAAGCTGCCGCAGCGATTGCCCCCGGATCAGAACATCACCCAGCGCCAGCGCTTCGGCCCCGCAGAGCAGGTTCAGCAGGGTGGTCTTGCCAGCCCCGTTTGGCCCGGCGATGGCCAGAATGGACCCTTCTTCAAGCTCGAACGAGACGTCCTGCAACAGAACATCCCCGTTCAGCGCATAATACTCTACATCCTGTGCCGACAGAAAACTCATAGCGGCACCTCTGCCAGGATGGGGGGTATGCGCGACAGGGTCTTTTTGAACAACGCGCGCGGGCGATCCGTGGCGTTTGTCCAACCGTCACTGCTGAGTTGGTACTGGCGGGCAAACTCCGCCAGCGCCGCGACATCCGCATCGGTTCGAATGTCCCCGAAAAGGTACTGCGCCTTTCCGGCAGCCTGAAACCCGACGGTTGCAGGGCGGTCGCACCCGGCCATGCAGTCGACCGGGCGGAGGGCAAAACCCGGCGGCAGCCGATGCCTCAGCGCGCCGGTCATCTGAGCAAAGGACCTAGGTCCCTTGCAGGTGGCGCAGACGAGAACGAAGTGATCGGGATGGTTCGGCATGGTGTGCTCCACTTACTGTCGAGAAACAGATATTGCAACGTTATAACGTATTGATATCAGCACGGCCAAGCCAGACACGGCCAAACCACTCAGGGCGGCCCCGCCCCAGCCGGTTGTATCCATGAAAACGAAGTGATCAGCCGCCTTGTGCATCGCCCGCTCCGCTTGACGCAGAGCGCGGACAGAAGGTGCCGACAATGTAAACACGCAAACAACGTGCCATCCAAGCCTCCTTCCAGGACGCCCCGCCCCGGGTTGGTTCAACATCAGATGGCAGGTCTCCTGACTCGCGGGTCAACGCTCAGCCAACCTTCCCGGCCCCTCAGACCAGTGGACACTTGGCGTCACTCACCGCTTACAGTTGCGGGGGCAGTCACGGATTTGACACTCGAGGTCGCACCGTATTCCCTTTTCATCCCTCGGACAAAACCGAAAGAACCATC
>NZ_JBQFQX010000040.1:0-3576 GCF_056537105.1 Ruegeria sp. CH11 | reverse complement strand
TTGAACGAACTTGACTTTATTGGTGTTGATTGGGTAACAATACTCGTTACGATTACAACGAAAAATGTAAGCGAGCGTGTTTTGTCGCCGGCTGCTTGAGACAAGCTGTGCTCGCTTTGTTGTGGAAACAGGATGGAACCGAGAAAATGGCAAAAGCATTCGCGTCTCAGGGAGACTTGACGGAGAAGAAGATCACCTTTGATGAGATCGGCGAAGGACTTTATGCCTTTACCGCCGAAGGGGATCCGAATTCGGGGGTGATCATCGGGGATGACTCGGTGATGATTGTCGAGGCGCAGGCGACGCCGCGGCTGGCGAACAAGGTGATCGAATGCGTCCGCAGCGTGACCGACAAGCCGATCACCCATGTTGTTCTGACCCATTATCACGCGGTTCGGGTTCTGGGCGCCAGCGCCTTTGGAGCGCAGCAGGTGATCATGTCGAACAAGGCGCGGTCGATGGTTGTCGAGCGTGGCCAGGAGGACTGGGACAGTGAGTTTCAGCGCTTTCCGCGCCTGTTCGAAGGCCATGAGAGCATTCCCGGCCTGACCTGGCCGACCACGACATTCTCGGACAGCATGACGGTTTACCTGGGCAACCGCCGGGTTGACATCAAGCAGATCGGCCGCGCCCATACGGCCGGAGACGCGATCATTCACGTGCCGGATCAGAACGTGATGTTCACGGGCGACATCGTCGAGGCGCACTCGGCCTGTTATTGCGGCGATGGCCATTTCAACGATTGGGGCCAGACGCTGGACAACATCAAGGCCTATGACGTGGACGCGATCGCGCCGGGCCGCGGCGAGGCGCTGGTTGGGACCGAGGCGGTCAACGCGGCGCTGGAAAACACCCGCGATTTTGTCGACAGCACATATCTGCCGGTGGCCAAGGTCGCTGCACGCGGCGGGTCGCTGAAGGATGCATGGGATGCCTGCCGCGCGTCCTGCGATCCGAAGTTCAAGGACTATGCAATCTACGAGCATTGCCTGCCGTTCAACGTCTCTCGCGCCTATGACGAAGCCCGTGGCATCGACACACCGCGCATCTGGACCGCACAGCGCGATCTGGACATGTGGGAAGCCCTGCAAGGCTGATCGGCGATTTTTTGGAGGAGAAGAAATTGATGTTCGACGACAGATATACTCTGGCGGATAAGGTTTATCCGTATGAGAAGTCACCCGATCAGGACAAGGCCGAGGCCGTTCGCCATCCGGTGGTGGTCGTGGGGGGCGGCCCGATCGGCATCGCCACCGCCCTTGATCTGGGCCAGCAGGGCGTACCGGTTGTGGTGCTGGATGACCATGAGGGTATCGGCATGGGAAGCCGGGCGATCTGCTTTGCCAAGCGCACGCTCGAAGTTGCCGATCGCTATGGGTGCGGCGAGCCGATGGTTGACCGGGGCGTGGTCTGGAACCTGGGCAAGGTGTTCCACAAGGATGACCGGGTGTTCTCGTTCAACCTGTTGCCGGAACAGGGCCACAAATATCCGGCCTTCATCAACCTGCAGCAGCCGTATTTCGAACGCTTCATGATCGATCGCCTGCGCGAGTTGCAGGCAGGTGGCGCGCCGATCCAGCTGCGCGGCAAGAACCGTGTCGATGCGGTTGACGTCAAGGATGATCACGTGGTTCTGGATGTGATGACGCCGGACGGCCCCTACAAGGTGGAAGCCGACTGGCTGGTGGTTTGCGACGGGGCAAGTTCGCCCGTGCGCAACATGCTGGGCTATGAGTTCACCGGCAAGGTGTTCCAGGACAGTTTCCTGATTGCCGATATCAAGATGAAAGGCGATGTCGAGTTCCCGACCGAGCGCTGGTTCTGGTTCGAGCCGACCCACGGGCAGGGGGCCTCGTTGCTGTTGCACAAACAGCCCGATGATGTCTGGCGGGTCGATTTCCAGATCGGCTGGGATGTGGACCGCAAGGAAGAGATGAAAGAGGAAAACATCCGCCGTCGTCTGGATGCGTTCCTGGGCGGTGTCGAATACGACATGGTCTGGTCCTCGATCTATACGTTCCAGTGCAAGCGGATGGACAGCTTCCGCCACGGTCCGGTTCTGTTTGCCGGAGATGCGGCGCATCAGGTATCGCCATTTGGTGCACGTGGCGCCAATTCGGGAATGCAGGACGCCGACAATCTGGGTTGGAAACTTGGGTTGGTGATCAACGGCAAGGCACCAAACACGCTGATGGACACCTATTCGGAGGAACGGGTGCACGGGGCGGATGAGAACATTCTGAACTCGACCCGGTCGACGGACTTCATCACCCCGAAATCCGAGACCAGCAAGATCTACCGCGATGCGGTGTTGAACCTGGCGGGTAAGGCGCAGTTTGCGCGGCCGCTGGTGAATTCGGGGCGGTTATCCGTGCCCTGTGCCTACGATGGCCTGTCGCTGAACGGGCCGGATGAGCTGACCGGAGGACCGGCGCGTACGCGCGTCGGGGCGCCGATGGTGGATGCCCCTGCCAGTGGCGGCTGGTTGCTGGATCGGCTGGGCGGAGCGTTCCAGTTGCTGACCATCGATGCAGATGCGCCGGACAGCCTGGAGGTGGACGGCATCACGGTAACCCGTGTCGCGCTGAGCGCGGATGGCAACTCGGAACTGGCGGATCGTTATCTGGGCGATGGCGGATCTGCGGTCTATCTGATGCGGCCCGACCAGCATGTTGCTGCCCGCTGGGACAGCTTCGACGAAGCGGCCGTTCGCAAGGCCCTGAACACCGCAACCGGTCGCGGATGAGGAGAAGATCAAGATGAGCACTCTGAATACCGATCCCAATATCGCCAACCCCGATGATTTCTATGCGCGTCTGCTGAACGTGTTCGAAGGGAAATCGAAAGAGGAAAGCGATGCGCTGAGCGCGCGTCTGGTTCTGATCCTGGCCAACCATATCGGCGATGCCGAGGTGCTGGACCAGGCCATGAGCCTTGCCGCCGATACCTGAGCCGGAAAAGACCCTCCAAGCCAGAAACCTGCCAAAATGGCGCCAATCCGAAAGGAATGTCCGATGGACCTGAAGATTGAGAAGATTCACCACGTCGCCTATCGCTGCAAGGACGCGAAGGAAACCGTCGAATGGTATGGCAAGATCCTGAACATGGACTTCATCCTGGCGATTGCTGAAGATCACGTGCCCTCGACCCATGAACCGGACCCTTACATGCATCTGTTTCTGGATGCCGGCATGGGCAATGTTCTGGCCTTTTTCGAGTTGCCGACCAAGCCCGAAATGGGGCGTGATCCCAACACGCCGATCTGGGTGCAGCATATCGCGTTCAAGGTGAAAGACCGCGAAACGCTGGTGGCCTTCAAAGAACATATCGAGGCGCAGGGCGTCGAGGTTCTGGGCGTCACCGACCACTCCATGTTCCATTCGATCTACTTCTTCGACCCCAACGGCCACCGCGTAGAACTGGCCTGCCCGGATCCGGAAGAAGAGGCCATGCTGGCCCGCATGGACGACGTCAAATGGCTGATGCTGGAAGACTGGTCCAAAACCAAACGCGCACCCAAACACGCCGATTGGCTGCACGCAAAAGAACTCAAAAAATAAATCCCCGCTCCGGCAA
>NZ_JBQFQX010000039.1:0-4443 GCF_056537105.1 Ruegeria sp. CH11 | reverse complement strand
CCGGCGACAAAACACGCTCGCTTACATTTTTCGTTGTAATCGTAACGAGTATTGTTACCCAATCAACACCAATAAAGTCAAGTTCGTTCAAAATTTAGATCAGACTGATTGCTTTCGACAAAACTTGTGCAACTGCAATTCTTACAGGCAGGCGGTGTTGGCGGGCCGTCGTATGTTGCCATAACACAGTAATTGCAGTGGGTTTCCCTTGCCTCCGAAAAATTTCTGCTTACCCCGTTTGGTCATTTATGCGCAGTCGCAGGCGCGGGCCTGGAAGGCAGTGATGCCGGGCGAAGAAGTCGCATCAGGCAAACTCAGGATGCCACGTGATTCTGAAAGTTAAGACAAAGAGTCCGTTCTAAGTTGCACGAAAAGCAGCTTAGGATGTTTTAGTTACATTAACAACGTTTTTTGCTTTGCGAAACTGATCTGAAATACTTGAGCCTTCTATCAAAATGCCCAGTCATCACCGGCTCTGGGCCCCGATGACAGAGGAAGCTTCAGGGGTTGGTTTTCAAGTTTTGCTAACCCGCCTGACTGTGTGCAAATTAGGCGGGTCTGTTCCTGTCAGGCCCGTCCTGGCCACGGCAGCGAATAGGTCTTCACGTTCGTAAAGAACCTCATTGCTTCGATCACGCCTTCCTTGACGCCATTGCCGCTGTCCTTGATACCCCCAAAGGGCGACATCTCGATGCGGTATCCCGGCTGTTCCCAAATATTCACTGTGCCAACGTTCAAGCCTTCGATGTATGCGTGCATTCGGCGGAAGTCATTGGTGCAAACCCCCGAAGACAGGCCAAAAACCGTCGCGTTCGAGATCGCGATAACCTCGTCATCATCGTCCGGGACTCGAAGGATGGGCACGACGGGACCAAAGGTTTCTTCCATCACCAACTCTGACGTCTGGGGCACCTTGTCCACAACGATCGGTGGCAGTAGAGCTCCTTGGCGACCGGGGTTGTAAAGGATTTCCGCGCCCTCATCGGCCGCCATCTGAACGCGCTGTTCGAACAATTTCGCGGCTTGCGCATGGATGACGCAGCCCAGTTCCGTTTCCGGGTCGCGCGGATCACCGAATCTGATCGCTTTGGCTTTTTCCAGCACCAGGGGGACAAATCTGTCGGCGATGCTGTGTTGAACCAGAATGCGTTTTACGGCCGTGCAGCGCTGACCCGAATTTCCGGTCGCCCCGGCCACCGCGATTGAAGCGGCCCGCTCAAGATCTTCGTCGCTCAGGTCATTGAGAACAATCAATGGATCATTCCCGCCCAGTTCAAGCGCCGTGCGCTTATAGCCCGATTTCTCTGCGATCATCTTTCCTGCGGCAACACCACCGGTAAAAGTGACGATGTCGACATTGCCGTTGGTGACCATCTCATCGCCGATGTTGTCCGGCCAGCCGGTGACGATCTGGAACATCTCGGGCGGCAGACCAGCCTCATACAGGATGTCAGCTAGCGTGATCGCGGTCAGCGGGGTCAGTTCGCTGGGCTTGCACACCATGCAATTGTTGGTGGCGATCGCCGGAGCAATTTTGTGGCTCACCATGTTGAGCGGGTGGTTGAACGGGGTGATGGCCGAGATCGCCCGAACCGGCTCGCGCTTGGTGAAAATCTTGCGGTCCTTGCCATTGGGCGTCAGGTCGCATGAAAAGACCTCGCCATCATCCCGCAAAGCTTCGGCAGCGGCGAACTGGAACACATCCTGCGCGCGCTTGGTCTCGTAGATCGCATGCTGATGGCAGATCCCCAATTCCAACGTCAACCACTTGGTCAGGTATTCGCGCCGTTCGCCGATGATCTGCCCCGCCCGCCCAAGGATCTGGCTGCGGTCGAACCGGGTCAGGGTCGGCTGATAGTTTGCCGCGATCTCAAACGCCTGTTTTGCGTGACGCGCGTCACCCGCGGGCACATAGCCTATGATTTCGTCGGTGTAGGGGTATTGGACCGGCATTGTTGTATCTGCAAACACTTCTGCGCCGCCGATGCGCATCCCTTCGTTTCGAATGTCCAAATTGGCCATCTCATTCATGCGGGCGCCTCCTGGTGAGCAGCGGTTGTGTCGAAACAGCACAATGTCTCGCCCAGCGCGGCCCGAACATTCGGGTCAAACAGATGCAGTAGTTTGCGATTCACGGCTTTGGTTCCAACCGGCCTCATGACAATACCTGTTTGCACAATCCGTGCCCGTATCGGAACCACATTCTTGCCAAATCGATGCGATCTGTCGCGGTGCTTTTATGGCGCCCCGAGGACCTGCGCTAAACGCTCGCCCAACAGGCTAGGATTACCGTGACCTGCGTGACAGACTGCGCATTGGGTGCAAACGCCAGAAGGGCAGGCAGAGATGAACCTGATCAAAGTGAACCTGATCGGCGCTGGTAAGGTTGGGCAGACATTCCTGAGGCTGCTGAGTGCCTTGCCGAAGTGTCAGATACAGGATGTCCTAAGCGCGAGTGATTCCTCGGCACACAACGCCGTTCAGCAAGTTGGTTCCGGACGCGTGGTTAGGCACATGTCCGATCTGCGGCTCGCTGATCTCTGGATCATAGCCGTACCCGATGCGCAGATCGAAGCCGTCGCAGCAGAGATTGCCGCGACCCGTTCACCAACCGAGGCATCCATCGCCTTTCACTGTAGCGGCTTTTACCCGGCGGATCAGATGGCGCCTCTGCGGACGCTGAGCTGGCATCTGGCCAGCGTTCATCCGGTCATGTCATTTGCTGACCCAGCGGCGGCGGCAAACCAGTTCAAGGGTGCGCTTTGCGGATTGGAGGGCGACGCGTCTGCGGTCTCCTTCCTTCGGCCCGTCCTTGAAGCGCTCGGCGCCGAATGTTTTTCGATCCGATCCGAAAGCAAAAGCCTCTACCACGCGGCTGCGGTGATCTCAAATAATTTTACTGTTGTTTTACAAGCTATTGCCCGGGATGCCTGGGCGCAGGCAGGCGTTTCGGACGACGTTGCCTGGCAGTTGAACGCAAAGCTTCTGGAAAGCACCGTTGAAAACGTAGTCGCCCTGGGTCCGCAGGACGCTCTCACCGGCCCCGCCGCCCGCGGAGACCAACATGTTGTCGCCACGCAGTGCGAGGATGTGGCCCAGTGGAACCCACCCGTTGGTGAGCTTTACCGCGTTCTCAGTGACCTTGCACGACGGCTCAAGACACAGGGCCGCACGCGCTAGATCTTGGCTTTGGCCGCGCGACCGACCGCATGGTACGGTTACAAGCTTGGATCATTGGGCCGCCCGACCCCGAGGGCATCCAATATGTCGCCTGTGACCGCAAGCACCGCGTATTCCGCGCGACGTGCCTGCGCCTCCAATTGAATGACCCGCACCTGAGCGGTGTTCAGCTCGCGCAGCGCGTCCAGAATTTGCAGAAACGTCGTGCGACCGATATCGAATTGGCCTCGGGCAGCGTTCAGCGCATCCTGATTTATGACAACAGCCCGCCGGGCCAGAGCCAGCCGTTGCTGGATCGAGTTCGTTTCCTCGAGCGCCTGCGTCAGATTGCGTTGCAACTCGCGTCGCAGGGCCTCTGTATTGGCCTTGCTTTGCTGGTGGTTGGCCCGCGCTGTCTGGACGTTGGCCCGCGCCGATCCCCCCTGATAGATTGGAATGTCGACGCCCAGGCGGGCCTGCACACCGTCGTCGATAGAGCCCTGGTCAAAATCCGTCTCCAGGATTGCAGACAAAGTTGGTCGCGTTGCCCGTTCGGCGACCAAAACCTCTTGCTCGCGCACCTCGCTTTCTGCGACCTGACTGCGCAGTCTCGGGCTTCGGGCCACCATGTCCTGCGAGGATGTCCCCACAAGCGCGGGCGCGCGCGGGATCTTAGGTACGGTTCCCGGCAGTGACCCAAACACCTCGACCCACGTCGCTGTCGCAAGCGCGACATCGGTTTGCGCCTGCGCCAGTTCAGTCTCGGCATTCGATTGCCGTCCCTTACCGGCCAGCAGATCGGCCACCGAACCCGCCCCGGCGTCGAACCGATCCTTCAGGTCATCGACCAGCGCCGTGGTGCGTTCAAGGTTCTCGTGTGCCTGATCTTCAAGCCTGCGGTTGCGATCAAGGTCGATGATGGTTTCGACCGCCTCGAAACTCAGCGCGCTCAAGACCGCCAACTCGTTCAGCCAGGTTTGTCGCGCCTCGATTTGGCGCAGACCTACACGTCCTGCAACCTTGCCGCCGTCATAGATGATCTGGCTCAGCCGCAGGATCGGGATCGTGTCACCCTCGTCAGTTACCGAGGTCTCTGCGTTCAGCTGCGGTCTGAACCTGCCCTTTTCCGAGGCAATGCGCGATTGCGAAGCGGCGATGCTGGCGACCCCTGCCGCTGATGAGGGTGACTCGGCCGGTTCTGTCGCAAAATTAATTCCCACCTGTCAGGTCAAACGTAGTTTTGGTAGCGCATGCTCAAAATTACAGGAGCAGACCGTGACAATC
>NZ_JBQFQX010000038.1:0-2500 GCF_056537105.1 Ruegeria sp. CH11 | reverse complement strand
AGCGTCATCCGAATACCCCGGGGGGTAGAGCACTGGATGGGTAATGGGGCCCCACAGGCTTACTGATCCTAACCAAACTCCGAATACCCGGGAGTACTAGATGGCAGACACACTGCGGATGCTAACGTCCGTAGTGGAGAGGGAAACAACCCTGACCTACGACTAAGGCCCCCAATTCATGGCTAAGTGGGAAAGCAGGTGGGACGACCAAAACAACCAGGAGGTTGGCTTAGAAGCAGCCATCCTTTAAAGATAGCGTAACAGCTCACTGGTCTAAATAAGTTGTCCTGCGGCGAAGATGTAACGGGGCTCAAGCCATGAGCCGAAGTCTAGGGATGCGTAAGCATCGGTAGCAGAGCGTAGTGTGACATAGGACTTTATCTGAATTACCGCCCGACACCGGGGCGCGGGCAACCGTGCTCAAGTAGCGTAAGCGGTAGCACAGATATAAGTCCTTTCGATGAAGCCGGGGCGTGAGCCATCCGGTGGAGAGATCACTAGTGAGAATGATGACATGAGTAGCGACAAAGAGTGTGAGAGACACTCTCGCCGAAAGTCCAAGGGTTCCTGCTTAAAGCTAATCTGAGCAGGGTAAGCCGGCCCCTAAGCCGAGGCCGAAAGGCGTAGGCGATGGGAACTAGGTTAATATTCCTAGGCCAGGAGGATGTGACGGATCACAGGTGTAGTTCAATCTTATCGGATTGATTGGGCTGCTGAGTGGTTCCTGGAAATAGCCCTCCATCAGACCGTACCCTAAACCGACACAGGTGGACTGGTAGAGCATACCAAGGCGCTTGAGAGAACGATGTTGAAGGAACTCGGCAAAATACCTCCGTAAGTTCGCGAGAAGGAGGCCCGGTTCCTAGGCAACTAGGGGCTGGGGGCACAAACCAGGGGGTGGCGACTGTTTATTAAAAACACAGGGCTCTGCGAAGTCGCAAGACGACGTATAGGGTCTGACGCCTGCCCGGTGCCTGAAGGTTAAAAGGAGAGGTGAGAGCCTTGAATTGAAGCCCAGGTAAACGGCGGCCGTAACTATAACGGTCCTAAGGTAGCGAAATTCCTTGTCGGGTAAGTTCCGACCTGCACGAATGGCGTAACGACTTCCCCGCTGTCTCCAACATCGACTCAGCGAAATTGAATTGCCTGTCAAGATGCAGGCTTCCCGCGGTTAGACGGAAAGACCCCGTGCACCTTTACTACAGCTTCGCACTGGCATCAGGATTGTGATGTGCAGGATAGGTGGTAGGCTTTGAAGCAGGAACGCAAGTACCTGTGGAGCCTCCCTTGAGATACCACCCTTCGCACTCTTGATGTCTAACCGCGGTCCGTTATCCGGATCCGGGACCCTGCGTGGCGGGTAGTTTGACTGGGGCGGTCGCCTCCTAAAGCGTAACGGAGGCGCGCGAAGGTTGGCTCAGAGCGGTCGGAAATCGCTCGTTGAGTGCAATGGCAGAAGCCAGCCTGACTGCAAGACTGACAAGTCGAGCAGAGTCGAAAGACGGCCATAGTGATCCGGTGGTCCCGAGTGGAAGGGCCATCGCTCAACGGATAAAAGGTACGCCGGGGATAACAGGCTGATACTGCCCAAGAGTCCATATCGACGGCAGTGTTTGGCACCTCGATGTCGGCTCATCTCATCCTGGGGCTGGAGCAGGTCCCAAGGGTACGGCTGTTCGCCGTTTAAAGAGGTACGTGAGCTGGGTTTAGAACGTCGTGAGACAGTTCGGTCCCTATCTGCCGTGGGTGTAGGAGACTTGAGAGGAGTTGCCCCTAGTACGAGAGGACCGGGGTGAACGATCCACTGGTGGACCAGTTGTCGTGCCAACGGCAGTGCTGGGTAGCTATGATCGGACAGGATAACCGCTGAAGGCATCTAAGCGGGAAGCCCCCCTCAAAACAAGGTCTCCCTGAGGGCCGTGGAAGACCACCACGTCAATAGGCCGGAGATGTAAGCGCAGTAATGCGTTCAGTTGACCGGTACTAATCGCCCGATAGGCTTGATTTGATCCAGTAATGGAAAGACAAGACCAAAAGCATACACCGACCTTGAGTTGGACAACGTCGCAGCACCAAGCCGCGATGTTGGTTGATACTATAACCGAGTGGCAACGCGCATTCGCAAGCGAATACGCTGCCTGCCACCTCGTCGCTTTCCTGCAACGCAGGAAAGTCGACATGGGCTTTTCCTCGGTTTGGTGGTCATAGCGCAAGTGAAACACCCGGTCCCATCCCGAACCCGGAAGTTAAGCACTGCCGCGCCAATGGTACTTGGGCTTAAGCCCCGGGAGAGTAGGTCACCGCCAAACCTAGTAAAAGCCCAATTCTCTCTAAACGATGAAACAAATCTGACTCTGACGCGGGATGGAGCAGCCCGGTAGCTCGTCAGGCTCATAACCTGAAGGTCGTAGGTTCAAATCCTACTCCCGCAACCAGCGTCAGAAAACCACAACACAACCCGTTCAGACTACAAACAGTCCACCAGACCAATTGCTTAACG
>NZ_JBQFQX010000037.1:0-6651 GCF_056537105.1 Ruegeria sp. CH11 | reverse complement strand
TAGACTGACGGGATGAAGGGAAGGCGGAAGCCTATTGAGTCCGCATCCTGAACGCGCCCAAACGGCGACTTCTTCAACACTATCTCCGCAGAGCAGTCGTTCGACTTTATTGCAGCAAATGACTGCTTTGAGCCCATTGTTGACGTTCGCAGGGTAAGTTTCCTCGGTCATGCAGGGCGATGAGAGCGCATTCACTGCGTGAACCCACACGTCACAAGTGGGGTCAAAATCGGAAGCTAGCTTTCAACATTCGCTGCAAAATCTGCATTTCCGCTAGACAATCTGATTGCCCAGAACACATTCGCCAATTGGCGCAAGTATCAAGCTCCGCGCATTCGAAGGCTATGGATGAGCTTGCGATCTTCCTTTGAATAATGCTTGCAAAGGTGCTCCATTTGGATCGCACTGATTTTGTCGCTCTGCAAAAATCCTTGCGAAACAAGCGTTAGAGTGGTCAGACTTACATAGTCACAAAGAGGAAAAGCCGTACCGAGACTGGTGAAATCAGAAGATGCCACACTTAAGCGTGGCCGCCCTCACAGGTGACATGACGGTTCCCGGCTCAAAGCTGGCAGCTGGATAATTATGGGAGGAAAGATTTTGAAAGAACTGACAAACACACTTGCTGGCTCACTGATCGCATTCGTCGCTTCCATGGGTGCTGCGCATGCTGACAAGCTGACATTTTACTGTTCAGCCCAGGAAGACTGGTGCCAGCTGATGGCGCGCAGCTTCGAGGACGCCACCGGCATTGACGTGAACATGACTCGCAAATCCTCTGGCGAGACCTTTGCGCAAATCCGTGCGGAAAGCTCAAACCCAAAAGGAGATGTCTGGTGGGGCGGTACGGGGGACCCGCACCTTCAAGCGGCCGAAGAAGGTTTAACTATGGAATATGTATCGCCTGTGCGTGACCAGTTGCATGACTGGGCAATTTCACAGGCCGAAAGTGCTGGCAACAAGACCATCGGTATCTATTCGGGTGCGTTGGGCTATGGCTACAACTCTGACCTCCTTGCGGCCAACAACCTGCCCGAACCCGCCTGCTGGAAGGACCTGCTCAAGCCGGAATATAAAGGGCACGTTCAGATGGCGAACCCGAATTCGTCCGGAACTGCGTACACGACGCTGGCGTCGATGGTGCAGATCTTTGGCGAGGACGAGGGGTTTGAGTTCATGAAAGGCCTTCACGCCAACATAAATCAGTACACCAAATCCGGTTCAGCACCCATCAAGGCTGCGGGTCGTGGCGAGAACACGATCGGCATTGTCTTCATGCATGACGCGGTCAAGCAGGCGGTGTCGGGCTTCCCTGTAAAGGTTGTCGCCCCGTGCGAAGGCACTGGTTACGAGATCGGTTCGATGTCGATCATTGAAGGCGCTCGCAACGAGGAAGAAGCCAAGAAGTTCTACGACTGGGCGCTGAGTGCCGAAGCGCAGAACCTCGCGCTTGAAGTCAATGCCTTCCAGGTCCCATCCAACAAGGGTGCGCAAACGTCTGAAAGCGCCCCGGATATGAGCCAGATCAAGCTGATCGACTATGACTTCAAAAAGTACGGCTCCTCTGATGAGCGCAAGCGTCTGCTGCAAAAGTGGGACGAAGACGTTTCGGTGCTGCCGCAGTAAGTGACTGACACTGCGAAAACCAGGACCCACCCGGTATTGATCTTCTGGATCATTGTCGGGTGGGTCGGCTACGTCCTGCTGCCATGGTACATGGTTGAGGATGGCCTTTGGTCATTTCAATGGCTATTTAGTGGCTATCCGTTTGATGAAGATTTTGCGCCCGCTCTCTTTCTGATCGGGCAGGGTGAAAAGCTCTGGCTTGCACCCTTGCTGATCCCGCTGGCATTGCCGATTCTGGTGCTGGGGAAACCTAAATCTGATCCGATCTACGCTAAGACACTGATACTCGCGGGCGCACTGGGCTTTGGCTGGCTGATTGCGCAAGGCTTCGGGATCGGCATTCGCGGCTTCAACTTCGACTGGCTCAAGGCCCTGTTTGGCGAGCCAAAAATCCGACAGTTCGGTATGGGGTATGGCGCGATGCTCTGTGCGTCGGCCTTCCTGTTCCTGCTCACGCAGGGCATCGCGGCGCGCGGTGCAGTCAACGGCGATGTGTTTGTCGTCAGCGCGATCGGCGGCGTCATAACAATCGTCACCGCCTTCGTGTTCTTTCCAATTGCCAACATGCTGTTTTCGGCCTTTGTGACCGAAGACGGCGCCTATTCGGTATCTGTATTTGCCTCGAAATTCTTTGATGACCGTCTTTGGGGATTGGGGTGTTTTTGGGGTGCGAAATGCGGCGCCGCGTGGAACTCCCTCTTTTTGGCCATTCTCGTCGGCCTGATCACCACGGTTCTGGGACTTTGTTTTGCACTTGTGGTTACCAGGTCAGGGTTTCGGTTCAAGCGCGGGATGCGCGCGCTGACGGTTTTGCCAATCATCACGCCCCCCTTCGTAATCGGGCTGGCCTTGATCCTACTCTTCGGTTTATCCGGGTCGGTCACAGTCTTTTTTGCCGATCTTTTTGGCGTGCAACCGTCGCGGTGGCTCTATGGAATGCCGGGTGTCCTGATCGCCCAGACGCTGGCCTTCACCCCCATCGCATTTCTGGTGCTGATCGGTGTTGTCGAAGGTGTATCGCCGTCGATGGAGGAAGCCGCCCAAACGTTGCGCGCCAATAGGTGGCAAACCTTCCGAACGGTGTCGCTGCCCCTGATGAGACCCGGTCTGGCGAATGCCTTTCTGCTCGGCTTCATCGAAAGCATGGCCGACTTCGGCAACCCGCTTGTTCTAGGCGGTAATTTTGACGTTCTGTCGACCGAGATTTTCTTTGCCATCGTCGGCGCGCAATATGATCAGGGTCGGGCCGCCGTGCTGGCCATGGTGCTGCTCTTCTTCACGCTGTCTGCCTTTTACGCGCAGCGCGCCTGGCTCGGTAAGAAAAGCTACACCACCGTTTCCGGCAAGGGGGACGCCGGCGTGCATCCGCTGATGCCCAATGGGCTGGCAATACCCGTGCTCGCCATCGCGACCATCTGGGCGCTGTTTACAGCGGTTGTGTACGGCATGATCATTTACGGCAGCGTCGTCGAGCTTTGGGGCGTCAACAACACGCTCACCTTCAAACACTATGTCACCGCCTTCTCAGTGCGCATTGAAGAGGAAGGCATCCGCTGGACGGGTGCTGCATGGGACAGTTTCTGGACCACCATCAGCATTGCGGCCATAGCGGCTCCGCTGACGGCAGCTGTAGGATTGGTGACCGCCTACTTGCTTACACGCCAAAATTTCGCCGGAAAGAACGCCTTCGAATTCGGAACGATGCTGTCCTTTGCCATTCCCGGTACCGTCATCGGGGTCAGCTACATCCTGGCTTTCAACGTTCCCCCGATCGAAATTACAGGTACTGGTGTGATCCTCGTGATCAGCTTCATTTTCCGCAACATGCCCGTTGGCGTGCGTGCGGGTATCGCATCCATGTCGCAACTGGACAGGTCGCTTGATGAATCCTCGCTGACGCTGGGTGCAAACTCGTGGCAGACGTTCCGACGCGTGATCCTGCCCCTGCTCAAGCCCGCCATCCTAGCGGCACTCGTCTACAGTTTTGTCCGCGCGATGACCGCGATCTCTGCAGTCATTTTTCTGGTATCGGCCGAATACGACATGGCGACCAGCTACATCATCGGGCGCGTCGAGAACAATGATTACGGCCTTGCCATCGCCTATTCCACCACGCTGATCTTCGTGATGCTGGCATCTGTAGGGCTTTTGCAATTCCTCGTGGGCCGCGTGCAGATCGGTCGGCGCACCCAGATCGGAGCGGAAAGAACGACATGACGGATACCAACATTGCTAGTAAAGCCGCGCCGGTTCGGTTTGAAGGAGTGTCAAAAGTATTTGGCAAAGATGTCGTGGCCGTCGACAACATCGACCTGCATGTGGAAGCAGGTAAACTGGTGACGCTCCTGGGACCATCGGGCTGCGGCAAAACAACGACGCTGCGCATGATTGCCGGTCTGGAGATGGCCAGCTCGGGCAGGATCGTGATTGGCGATCGCGACGTGACCAAGCTGCCCGCGACTGATCGCGATGTGTCTATGGTGTTTCAGTCTTATGCTCTGTTCCCACATATGAGCGTGCTGGAAAACGTGATGTACGGTTTGACATTCTCCGGCTTTGACAAGAGCGAGGCCAGATCGCGCGCGCTCAACGGGTTGGAACTGGTGGGCCTCAAAGGCTTCGACAACCGTTTGCCTAGCGAGCTGTCAGGAGGCCAGCAACAACGTGTCGCAGTCGCCCGCGCGCTGGTGCTGGAACCGCAGGTGCTGCTCTTCGACGAACCCCTGTCGAACCTCGATGCCAAACTGCGCCGACAGGTGCGCGAAGACATTCGCTCCATTCAGCGGGACCTCGGACTGACGGTTGTCTATGTAACCCACGATCAGGAAGAAGCGCTTGCCGTGTCCGACGAAATCGTCGTCATGCGTAACGCCGCCATCGCCCAGATCGGGACCCCGCGACAACTCTATGACGCGCCAATCGACCGCTTCGTGGCTGACTTCATCGGTGAAGCGAACCTGATCGAGTGCAAAATCGTCGAAGTCGATGGCGATCAGGCGACAATCGACATCGAAGGACACCGCCACGGCTTGCCCTCTCGCGATTTGCCCGTGGGTCCGGCAACGCTGGCGGTGCGTCCGTCCCGCATCCTAATCGGATACGAAACCGGCATCCCGGCACAAGTCTCCAAGGCTACCTATGTCGGCGTGCGCATGGAATACACGCTGACCGGCGCATTCGGACAGGTGTTTGCCGTGCAGGACGACGTGGATGACCCTTTGCAACCGGGCGCTGACGTCAAAATGGCTTTTGCAGACCGGGGACCGGTTTTGCTGCCAAAGGGCTGACATTGCCGAAACTCGTTATCATTTCGCACCCTGAAGTGGTCATGAACCCAGAGATCGCAATCACCAATTGGGAACTAAGTGAGGTGGGCCGCACCCGGGCCGCAGCATTTGCAAATGCGCCGATCATGGCCTCGGTCAGCGCCATCTGGTCCAGCACCGAACGCAAGGCAGAACAGACAGCTGCGATCCTGGCCAAACCGCACGGCCTTGAGGTGAAGGTAAACCCGGCGCTGGGCGAAAACGACCGCAGTGCCACCGGTTTCCTGCCACCGCACCAGTTCGAAGCCGCCGCCGATGCATTCTTCGCTGCACCCGACGTGAGCTTTCGCGGCTGGGAAACCGCGACAGATGCTCAGGCCCGGATTGTCGGGGCAGTCACGTCAATCATGGACGCGCACGATGGTGGTGATCTTGCCATCGTAACCCATGGCGCGGTTGGGACGCTGCTCTGGTGTCATCTCTCCGGAGTGCGGATTGATCGCCAGCACGACCAGCCTGGGCAGGGGCATTTCTGGAGCGCTGATTTGGACACGCTGTGCTGTGACACCGGCTGGCGGGCTATCGCCTGAAGCAAATCAGACGTGCCATGCCTTCTCGCAAATTGCTTTGAGATCATCAAAGATCTTTGGTGTACCGGCAATGACGCGGCCACCATCGCGGATCATTTCATTGGCGTCCTGTTCTTCGACGACACCACCGGCCTCTGCGATCAACAGCTGACCGGCAAGACAGTCCCACGCGTTCATATGCTCTTCGACGTACCCCAACAGCCGGCCTGCCGCGACATAGGCAAGCGACAGCGCGCCGCTTGCATTGCGATGATACATGGCCCCGCGTTCGATGATGGCTGAAATGATTGGGATCACCTTTGCCGCTTCGATGCGGTTCGAATATCCGACCGAGACGGTCCCGCTTGCCATATCGACGCCTGATGCGACCTGCATTGGCTGCCCGTTGAGCGTTGCTCCCGCCCCCCGCATGGCGACATAGGTCTCAGCCACGTTCGGCTCGTGAATGACACCGATTTGTGTTTGTCCCTCTGCAACAACCGCCAGGACGATCGTCCACGCCGGAATGCCGTTTACGAAGTTCGTGGTGCCGTCAATTGGGTCGATCACCCAGTCAAACCCGCTGGACCCTGTTTTCGCAGCGTGCTCCTCTCCGAAGATTCCGTCATCGGGATAGGCCTCGGCTATCTTTTCTCGAACATACGTCTCGACATTCCGGTCGGCTTCGCTGACCCAATCCTGAGCACCCTTTGCATCCACCACCAGAGTGTCTCTATTGCCAAAATATCTAATAGCCAACGCGCCTGCTTCTTCAGCCACTTTGGTGGCGAACATACTTCGATCAGAGATGCTATGCACTCGACCCTCCTGCCGTTAAATTCTGTTTCTGATTATGAACAATAGGCGCTGCCGGGGGTCAGCACTACCAAGCAACATCGAAACCCTTTCGTCGATTTCTTCGGATACATATTACGACAACGATATGAAGCCCCAAACTAATAGTGGACAGCGGGCCTATGCAATTGATGTCTCTTACGTGAAGGCCCGCTTTGAGCGCGTTGTAGCCCAAAGCCGATTAATTTCCGACGGTACAGCTTAAGCCCAAAAAACCCTTGACCGACCATAAATGTAGCGACTGCTTTGTCCGGATAGTGTTGAAAAATTCCGTTGATTGGTTTGCCTGTCGCTGATTCACTCGTTTTTGAGAGTGGAGGTGCGGTGATGATGGG
>NZ_JBQFQX010000036.1:0-7995 GCF_056537105.1 Ruegeria sp. CH11 | reverse complement strand
CCTAGACTGACGGGATGAAGGGAAGGCGGAAGCCTATTGAGTCCGCATCCTGAACGCGCCCAAACGGCGACTTCTTCAACACTATCTCCGCGCACCTGACCTCCGACGCCGTCCAGAGTTCGCAAGCGCAGCGAATGGCCGGTAGGACGGGCCGCACCGCGGCACCACGATCCTTGAGTCAAGGTCCGGAATGGGCCGAGTAAGTCACGGGAGAAAGGGCAGGGATCCTTACTGCACGGCTTCCGAGGTATGCTAGTTGCCCTTGAGCACTTCACCAATCAAATGGTGCATAACCTCTTTGTAGACGTTCGGATCGCCCCCATAGGTGATCTCAAGGGCGGCGCGATCAAACGCGGCCGACAACAAATTTGTAAAGGCATCGATCTGTTTTGGTGAATGCTTAGGAAGAGCCCGCGAAAGCCCTTCTCGAAGTTCTTCTGCTCCATTGGCCCGGGTCAACGCGACAGCAACGTTGTGCCCCAATACAGCTGGTGCCTCTTCCATAAGTAGGCGCACCCGACCTGGAACCAACATGGCATCAAAAAAGGCATTCGATCCTGTCACCATGGCCTGTTCGGGATCGGCAACATTGCGCGTTTCCTGGTCAATATGGTGTGAGATTGCTTTGGCCTCCTCTTCTGAGACGGCGCGGAAAAGGTCAGCCTTGTCCTTGAAATGATGATACAACGCGCCGCGGGTTACACCGGCCCTACGCACGATGTCTGGGGTTGCAGTATCGGCAAATCCCGAATTCACAAACAGTTCTCGGGCAGCCTTTACGAGTTTGGCACGCGTTTCGGCGCGTCGGTCTGCCTGGCTGCGTCGGGCGGGTTTTTCTGGGGGCAAATTTAACGGCTCCGATTGTCACTACAAGCACCTTACATACATCTTGCATGTATTTGCAAATTGATGATACATACACTGTGCATGTAAGTTAAGGAGATCAAAAATGCTTGTCACTCAATATTATCCGGTCATTCAGTCTGAAACGGTTTCTGAGACGGCAGAGTTCTATCAACGTCATTTTGGCTTCCGCGCAGCGTTCGAGGCGGATTGGTATGTGCATCTACAAAGTGAAGCGGATCCGTCGGTCAATCTCGCGGTCGTCCAGTCAGACCACGAGACAATCCCAGAGGTTTCCCGCGGTGCGTCTAAGGGTATGATCCTCAACTTTGAAGTCGAGGATGTCGACAAAGTGGACGAACGACTTCGGTCGGAAGGAGTTCCTGTCGCAAAGTCACTTGTGAGCGAGCCGTTTGGCCAACGCCATGCGATTTATCGTGATCCAAACGGGGTACTGATTGACGTCATCACTCAGATCCCACCCTCAGAGGAATTCCTGTCGCAATATGCAGCCGACGCGGTACCAAAGTGATTCAAAGATCCATAAAGATAAGTGATAAATGGGATAACGGTTGTGCGGCCACTTCGGGGTCGCACAATCTGAGCTGAGTTCAGTGAATCCGATGCTAGTGCCCAGAGGTGATGCTTGGACTGATGTGTTTGTGGATCGCAAGTAAATGTCGGAAAACGAAAGCTGGCATGCACCTTATGCCGTGGCGCAAACCCGGACCTGAGAGTATGTGAAAGCTGACAGTGAGCAATTGGCCATTTGCCGATTGAGCGCGGGTGGCCAAAACATGTTCGTATCGCCGCGACACTTTGACCGGTTGGGGCTATTGAAGGTGAGTTATCACCTCAAAACCTTCTTCGGGTGATGGTGCCACGAAATGCCGGTCTAATCGCCAATATTGTTCTTCCGTTGCAGCAAAGGCGTGCACGCCTTCTCGATTGCGCATGTGCAACCGACGCAAACAAACCTCATCTGGCAAGTCTAAGAAATGAAGCTGGTGCGCCGCGTCTGTGTCTTCCAGCAGGCGGCGCATCCAAGCCCTATTTTCAATCGTGTTAGCCGGAAAGTCGAGAACGACTGAAACACCGGCGTTCAGCAATGAAGTCACGTGCTGCCCCATGACCAGCCGCAGTTTCGCAGCACAATTTACATAATCCTGCAAGGTGTTCATCTGGTCGCCGAACAAGCTGCCCAGCCATTCATCTTCTGAAATGAGCACCGTCCCATCGCTGCTGGCAAGTTTCGCCGACAGACTGGATTTTCCTGAAGCGACTTTGCCACATAGCAAATGAAGCGTTGGAGTAACCTGTGTCATAGAGCGAGCTCCTGAATTACCTGATGGTTCCTGTGCTGAGCTGGTCCGCCAGTTGATCAAACACCAACCTGATCCTTCGTGCGGTATGCAACTCCGAGTGCGTCGCCAGCCAAATCGGGAACTTAAACGGCTCGCGGTTGGGGAGCACGCGTTCCATGCCGGGTGTCAAGGCAGCCACGTCATCCGACATTACACTGATGCCAAACCCTTGGCGTACAAGCTCCCAGGATACAATCCCGCTTTGCGAGCCAATCCTGAAATTCTTTCGAGTGACCTTTATGCCTGCCGGATCGAGAAAGCCAATCATCGTGTCAATGTCGCCAAATCCGACAAAGTCCAATTTCGCAAGCTCGGTTTTATTTTTTGGCCGACCGACCTGATCAAGGTACGCAGGTGCGGCGTAAAAATGCGCCGTGGCCTCGGCGACAAGCTTTGCCGTCAGATCTGGCTGCGTTGGGCGGACATGTCGGATGGCGATATCAGCCTCACGCCGCTGTATGTCTCGTAAGTCATTTGCGGCAACGACGTCGATCTCTAGCCGCGGTGCAGCAAGTCGGATCTTTTTTAATATTGGCGGCAGCTGATAGACAGACATCACATCGGACGCGGTGATCCTGACTTGCCCTTCGATAGTTTGCGACTGGCTTGTCGCGGTAAGTGAAATCCTGTGCGCGACATCCGCCATTTCTCTGACATGCAATAAAAGCTCCGCGCCCGCGGTCGTCAAAGTAAGCGACTTGCCGACTCTTTCAAACAGGGTAATGCCAAGCGCCGTTTCCAGCGCAGCAACTTGACGGCCGACAGTAGGTTGAGTTTGCTCAAGAACGCGTGCCGCTGCTGAAAACGAGCCTTCTTCGGCTGTCGCAAAAAAGGACCGCACCTGATTCCAGTCGAAATTGATGGCTTTCCAGTTCATGCATTAATGCATAACGCTTCTGCGACTTGTGGCAATTCAACAAATGAATGTTTGGAAGTATAGAATGCGGGTCCAACCTTGAAAGAGAGTAATGAAATGGCTGCATTGTCCAAGGATGCCGCGTTCTGGAGCAAAATTTCGCGGAAGTATTCGGCAGACCCGATCCGAGACATGGAAGGGTATCTGAACACACTTGAGCGTACAAAATCGTACCTGAAAGCAGAAGACAGCGTGCTGGAAATCGGGTGCGGAACGGGTTCCACCGCACTGCTGCTTGCACCGCATGTCGCCCACATCACGGCCACGGATCTCGCTCCGGGCATGATTGAGATTGCCGACGAGAAGCGCGATGAAGAGCGATTGGACAATGTCACTTTCAAGGTGGCCGAAGTTCTTGAGCACAAACTTGATGACGGTCATTACGATGCTGTCCTGGCGCATAACCTGCTTCATCTCCTGCCCGATCTGGACCAAGCGCTCAAGCACATTTCCACGCTGACAAAATCTGGTGGGCTCTTCATATCCAAAACCGTCTGCGCGCCTGAGAACGGTGGTTTCAAGTATGCGATGATCAGTCGGGTCGCGATCCCGGTCATGCAGTTACTTGGGAAAGCCCCATTTGTGGGTTTCGTGTCAGGACCGGTACTTGAGAGGAAAATTGTGAGCGCAGGCTTCGAAATCCTTTATACTTCTGATCAAACCTCGATGCTCCAGAGCCGTTACATAGTTGCGCAAAAATCTTGAAGCTTCCCTTCTCTCATCTTCGTTGCTGAAGTGATCTTTACGTTGCAATGTCTACCATTTGTCAGTCGCGAATGATCGAAGAGTTTGTCCCTGCTGATCATCCGTTAAGCGGCATTGACCGCTTCCTTGATCTATCGGAATTTGGCCCACTTTTGGCACCGTCTTAGAGATCTCACGGTTGCCTTGCGATTTATGCAGAGTCGATGATCCGGATTCTGCCTTTGTTGGGTTGTTGCCAACCCCTTCGATACGAGTAGCGGATCGGTACGGAGGTGCATGTCAATCTGGCTTACAGGTTTTTGAATGAGCCCAGAATTGTCAAGTCCTTGAGACAAGCATTCACCGGTCCAGAGCCTAACTGCATTAGAAATTGCGGGGGTATTGGCTCATCATTACCATCATCCCGAGGTCGTTCTGCAAGGCTTCGGGATTGCGGGCGATCACCTCGCGCAAAAAAGCGCGCTTTGCATATGCCTCTTCATGTTCTGGTAGTTTGCTTTCGACAGATGTTTTGTCGGTCATTGTGATGACCAGTTTCAGCGCGGACAGGTTGAATGCCGGGAACGTTAGTGTCATCGGATGATCCTCTTATTTGCGTTGAATTCAGCTTAAGGATCGGCTGATCGGGCTGGTATCCGCTCTGGCATTGTGCTGTTCTACGAAAATGAAGAGCGTTTTTCAGAGCCTTTCGGACGTGCGTGTTTTCCTTTCGGTTATACGTGAAGGTTCCACGCTTGGTGCTTCCAAGACGCTTGGAATGGCACAACCCACTGTCGCCAGACGGATAGAAGCGCTGGAACACACACTAAATTTGGTTCTGTTTGAACGGAGTACACAGGGCTTTCGGCCAACCCAAGATGCTTTGGCGCTGGTTGAGAGCGCTGAAGCGGTCGAACAGGCAGCCAAGAGTCTGGATGCACTGGCCGACCGATTGGCCTCTGCCAAGTCTTGCACAATTCGAGTTACGGCCGTGACAGACGCCTTTAACCCAAGGCTTTCTGCAATTCTCGAATCCTTCGTGGACAGCTATGGCAGGAAAGTAAAATTTGAACTGATCCCCAGTGATGCCTCTGTCGACATTTCCGGTGGCGACGTTGATGTTGCAATTAGATGGACAAATAGGAAGATAAATGATCCATCATTGATTTGTCGGAAACTAGCGTCGGTTAGCCTTTCGCTGTTTGCCTCAAAATCCTATGCGGCGAAATCTGATCTTCCGAATTCGGAAACAAGTATGGGTGGTCACAAATATCTGGTTTGGGGCGGTAAACTTGCCGACGATGCAATGAATCAATGGTTGCTTGAGCGTATTGAGCCCGAACAGGTCGCCATGACGTGTCAGGATTTCAAATCGATGGAGACCGCAGTTCAAATGGGTGCTGGTATCGGCACGCTTCTGACGCGTTTCATGAAAACCGACGAAACACTCGTCCAGTGTTTTGAGCTACCGGAAAGTCTGGCATCATCGGTTTGGTTGTTGGTGAATCCTTCCTCCTACCGCCGCCCCGAAGTCAAAGCATTCACGGCATTCTTTGCTCCACGATACAGCGCTCTAATTCGGGACACGTAGGGTTCGTATCTTTAACTACGGTAAATGTTTCTCAGGCGGTATAAAGCAGCTCTGGCCCGCTCTCTTGACCTGCGAGGTCCTGCGCATTTCGCCAGTGCCGAGAATGACCGCTTTGTTAAAGGCTGAAGCGCGCCTTGGCATAGTGTGATATAAGGCTGCGATGGACCGTCCTTGTTTTGGCGGTGCTGCCTGGAGCGGACAAGTTTTGCCATGCATCCAGTGAGAGCAGTGAGCCTTGATCGCCATTTATCGATGCGCACTGGCCCGTTCGAGCAGTTGATGCATTTCGTGGTCTTCAATGTCCAGTTCGTTCAAGTGGCCGACGAGGGTACGGAGGTAGTCGAAGTTCGAGCCAAGACCGCCTTCGGCTATTGCGATCATCTTCGCCGCCTCTTCTTGATTGAGGTGCGGCACATAGCGACGGTTGCTTCGATCCATAACGAATACCAGGGCTTCCACCAAACCTTGCGGTGTATCGACCTCAAGGAAACGCGGCTCATAAGCACCGGCAAACATTTCGCGATGCCACAGAAACTTTGTTTCCTGATCTACCAGACTAGCAGTTATTCTGAGGACAACGCCGTCACATTGCCCGCCTTTATCCAAAGCGGCCATTAGTCCCGGACGGTTGTGGCTGCCTCGCCCGCCTTCCAACCGCATACAGAAGCTGCGGTGCCAGCCTTGAAGAAGTCCGCGCCGGTATTCCGATACATGCACGGCTGGGTCCCAGATGAGCGAGCCATATGCAAACACCCAAAGGTCGGTCTTCAAGCGGCCGGCGAGGATCTCTTGCCGATTGGCCTCTCGGTCTTCATGGTCCATACGCCACCCTGGCGGCCACCCTTCTTCCAGCGCTTGTTCGTCAAGTTCAGCGAAACGTTCGTACCCGAACCGCATCTCGGACGTATCCGGTGGCGTAATTCTCCCACGCAAAGCGGGCGCGTGTCGAAACACATGATCTGGATGCGGCATCGAGCGCTCCTGCAGGAATATCGGCCTAGAAGCAACCATAAGACCGTCCATACCGGGTAGGAAGATCTGAAGGGCATGAAAACGCCCCTAGATGCCGATCCAACACCTCCCGCGCGAACGCCCGATTAGGGCAAATATCTGAATTCAAGTCAGGCTTCGATCGCAGATTTGACCTTAGCACAAACCCGGTCCAGACCCTGCGGATCCAGGTTTGTAGTCTTGCCGGGTAATGTGATTTTTCGGTCATGTCAGATTTCCTCGGTGATCCTGCATTTGCACTCCAGCATATGAAGCCGGGCGCTGTTCTGGTATCCGCGCAGAAGATGTGCTGTTCTACAATGATGAAGAACGAGTTCCGCGACTGGTCTGATATCCGAGTATTCCTGGCGGTGTTCCGAGAAGGATCCACGCTGGCAGCGTCACGAAAACTGGGTGTCGCTCAGCCAACTGTCGCTCGACGGATAGATGCGCTTGAGCAAGCAACAGGGCTTGTGCTCTTCGAAAGGGACACGCGAGGCTTCCAGCCGACCGATAATGCGCGTGCGCTGTTCACTTTGGCGGAAAGGATGGAAGCGGATGCCGTGGAACTAGTCAAAAAGGCACAGGACTTGTCTCGACCCCGGCCCATCCGCATCACTGCACCTGAGAATTTTGGCGAAACGACCATGGGCATCTTCAGTGCATTTGCCGCCGCTCATCCTGGTATTGCGATAAAGTTCGAGCACAGCATGCAGGTTCTTGATTTACTCAAGGGCGAAGCCGACATTGCGTTTCGCGTATCGAACGAGGATCATGATCCAGAACTCATCCAGCGCAAGCTCGGGATGGTCCGCTTCGCGCTGTATGGCTCGCAAGACTATGCAAACAGGTATCGGCTGCCATTGTCGCAACATGATATGACGGGGCACAGGTTTATCACGTTCCAAAACCCACACGGTCCTTCCCACACGCACGATTGGTTGGTTCGCCATGTCTCATCGGACCAGATCGCATCCTCATTCAACGAAATGTCAATGGTGGATGCTGCGGCGAAGGCAGGCCATGGCCTCGCCGTGTTACACACACGGTACGCAGATAATGAAGCTGGGCTTATCCGCTGCTCCGATCCAATAGAAGAGTTATCGGTGACAGTGACTTTGCTGATGTCCCCAGAAAGCTATCGCCGGCCCGAGGTCAAAACTTTCACTAAGTTCTTCGCCCCGCGTGTCACGGCAACGTTTAAGTCTTGATGGGTAGTAAGCCGACCCTCTTCGAAAAAACGGCAGCTGTGTTTCGCCCTTTATAAGCTCCTATCGATCCTGATTTTGCGGATGCGGCGAATGGCGGATTCGACGGGCCGCATCACCGCGCGTGGGTGCCCTTCAAGAGGAAGGAACATTTAGCCTTTAGTTCAGCGAATTCCCGGCTTGCGCCCACCCTGACGGCCAGTGCCGTTTGGCTTTTCCAAGTCCCACTGGTCCACAAAAGGATAGCGGCGGAAGGATGATAGCCACTATCAGCGATCATAAAATTACCTAATAGCGAAAGTGACATTCGGCCCATATCGGATGAGGTGGATGGCTCCTGCTCCACCGGCATCGAACGTGCCAAAGTGCAGTTGTTATCGACTGCTGGGAAAGGAGCCA
>NZ_JBQFQX010000035.1:0-8203 GCF_056537105.1 Ruegeria sp. CH11 | reverse complement strand
GGCAAAGCGCTTCCAGCTTCTCACCCACATTCTCGCCCCGCAAAATCACCTGACCCATATGAGACACATCAAACACCGCCGCCTTCTCACGGCACTGCTTATGCTCTCCCATAATCCCCAACGGATACTGAACAGGCATCTCCCAACCCGCAAAATCAACCAACTTACCCCCCAACTCAACGTGCAGCGCATAAAGAGGAGTGCGTTTTAAATCTGTCATTTTTCTCAACCTTTCAATCAGCGGGACTGGTCGCGAACGACCATGACGGTGCAGTGCGCGTTGCGCACGACGCGGGCCAGGTTCGGGCCAATTTCGTAGTTCGGAAAATCGCCTTTGGTCGAGGCCATGACGATCAGATCAAAGCCTTCCCTGTGGGCGAGTTTCAGGATTTCGCGATAAACGCTACCTTCTTCGACATGCACCGTCACGTCGGCTGCGACACCATTTTCCAGGATCGCCTGAACCGCGTTGCGAACATGGTCTTTCGCGCCTGCGCCATAGTTGGCGGGCAGGTTCGGTAGTTGGATTATCTCGGGGATGACAGCGACCGCATGCAACTCGGCACCGTAGAATTTCGCTTGTTCCAAAGCGACCGGCAGCGCCTGTTTCCACGAGCGGTCGTCGGTGTGATCAATGGGCAGCAGGATTTTCGTGGCCATCGCGTCTCTCCTCAAGATAGGAATTCTGTTTCAACGTCAGGGGGCCAGACGGCCCCCTGCTTGTTCAGGGCCGATGTTATTCGGCTGGTGTTCCGCCGGGCTCTTCGGACTGGCCGCCCGAGGCGAAGAACTCTTTCGTCAGTTTGAAGACGATCGGGCTCAGCAGCGCCAAGGCGATCAGGTTCGGAATGGCCATCATGGCGTTCAACGTATCCGCCAGCAGCCAGACAAAGCCAAGATCCGCCGTTGCACCGAAATAGATCGCGACAATCCACAGAACACGGTACGGCATCAGGGATTTGACACCCAGAAGGAACTCGACACATTTTTCGCCGTAGAACGACCAACCGAGGATGGTTGTGAAGGCGAAGATCGACAGAGCGATTGCGATCAGAGCACCACCACCCGGCAGCGACGTGGCAAATGCCAGCGAGGTCAAGGCCGCACCGGATTCACCGGATGTCCATGCACCTGTGGAGATGATCGCCAGACCGGTGATCGAGCACACGATGATGGTATCGATGAACGTACCCAGCATCGCGATAAGACCCTGGTTTACTGGGCCTTTGGTTTCGGCCGCTGCGTGCGCAATCGGAGCAGAACCCAGACCGGCTTCGTTCGAGAAGACACCACGTGCCACACCAAAACGGATCGCAGCCCAGACAGCCGCACCTGCAAATCCACCTTCTGCGGCAGATGGGGTGAATGCGTAGGTGAAGACGAGCGACAGAGCGTTACCGATATTTCCGATGTTGATTATCAGAACCAGAAGACCGGCGACGATGTAGGCGATTGCCATGGCCGGAACCAGTTTACCTGCGACTGCACCGATGCGGGTGATGCCGCCCAGGATAACGGCTGCGGTCAGAACCATCAGAACAACGCCGGTGACCGAAGTGTTTACACCAAAATTCGATTCCAGAACCTGTGCAACGCCGTTGGCCTGCACACCGTTGCCGATGCCAAAGGCAGCAATTGCGCCGAACAGGGCAAATGCGACGCCCAGCCAGGCCCATTTCGCGCCAAGACCGTTCTTGATGTAGTACATCGGGCCGCCGACGTAGTTGCCCAGCTCGTCCTTCTCACGGTATTTCACCGCACAGACGGCTTCGGCATATTTGGTGGCCATGCCCACCAGGGCGGTCATCCACATCCAGAACAATGCACCCGGACCGCCCAGGAAGACAGCAGTGGCGACACCAGCGATGTTGCCCGTACCGATGGTCGCCGACAGCGAGGTCATCAGCGCGTTGAACGGGCTGATCTGCCCTTCGCCCTGACCTTCGCGGCCTTTGAACAGCAGGCTGAAGCCTGTGCCGATGCGCAGGATCGGCATGAATTTCAGCCCCACCTGCAGGAAGAAGCCGACGCCCAGAATGAGGACCAGCATCAGCGGCCCCCATACGACGCCATTTATGGCCCCTACGATTGAATTTAACGCTTCCATGGTTTCCCTCCCATTTGCGTTGGGTTTATGCCCTGTTCGCCAGAGCCCGTTGGCGGGCATGCTTGAGGGCGGCAAAGTCTTCGTCCGCGTGGAACGATGATCGGGTCAGCGGTGTGGCCGACACGTGCAGAAAGCCCTTGGATCGGGCGATCTGTTCCAGTTGAGCAAACTCCTCTGGTGCCCAGAACCGATCAATTGGATGGTGTTTCGGTGTCGGTTGCAGGTACTGACCCACGGTCAGAAAATCGACATTGGCGGCGCGCAGATCGTCCATCACCTGCCGCACGTCGCTGAGCGTTTCTCCCAGCCCCACCATCAGGCCCGACTTGGTGAAAAGCTCGGGGTTGGCGCGTTTGGCATCATCCAGCAGCCGCAGCGAGGCGTAATACCGCGCGCCGGGGCGAACCGTCGGATACAAATGCGGAACCGTTTCGAGATTATGGTTGAACACATCCGGTGCCGCTTCGAACACAATATCGGCTGCGTTGCCCTTGCCTAGAAAATCGGGTGTCAGCACCTCAACCGTAGTGCCCGGATTCTGGTGGCGCACGGCGCGGATCGTCTGGGCGATATGTTCCGCCCCGCCATCGGCCAGATCGTCACGATCGACCGAGGTGATGACCACATGGCGCAGACCCAGTTTCTTAACCGCTGCCGCGACGCGACCGGGCTCGAACGCGTCCAACGCGTCCGGACGGCCTGTTGCGACGTTGCAGAAGGAACACCCGCGCGTGCAGACCTCGCCCATGATCATCATGGTGGCATGGCGTTTGGACCAGCATTCGCCGATATTCGGGCACGCGGCCTCTTCGCAAACCGTGGCCAGATCGTGCGCGCGCATCAGGCGACGGGTCTCGTAATACTCGGCGCTTTCGATCTTTTTCCGGCGAATCCAGTTGGGCTTGCGCGGAATGACGCTGTCGGCCCTTTTGGCCTTTTCGGGATGGCGTGGACGAAGCTGAATGGTCATCTGGCTGGACCCTCTTACGCGTGGATCGCGCGGCCCATGGCATCAAGGCAGGCTTCCTTGACCGCCTCGCCCATGGCCGGGTGTGCGTGACAGGTTGAGGCGACCTCGGACACGGTCGCGCCCTTGGTCATGGCCAGAACCAATTCGGCGATCAGATCGCCCCCATGAGCGCCGCAGATATGCGCCCCAAGGATTGTGCCGTTGAGATCGGCCAGCACCTTTACCGCACCGTCAGTTTCACCCGTCGAGCGCGCGCGCGAGTTGGCCATGAAGGCGAATTTGCCGACCGTGTATTCAGTACCGGCCTCTTTCAGCGCTTCTTCAGTTGCGCCGACCGAGGCGATTTCGGGATCCGTATATACGACGCCCGGAACGGTGTTGTAGTCGACGTGCCCGCCCTGCCCGGCCAGCATCTCGACACATGCAACGCCATCTTCTTCCGCCTTATGCGCCAGCATAGGTCCGGCAACGCAGTCGCCGATCGCGAAGATACCCGGAACCGAAGTCTGGAATGTGCCATCCACTTCGATAAAGCCGCGGTGGTTTACGGCAACGCCGAGCACGTCTAGGCCAAGGCCACGCGTCACAGGGCGACGACCGACGGCGATCAGAACCTTGTCGGCCTCGATCACCTCTTCCTTGTCTTTGCCAACGCGATCGAGCGTAAGCGTCAGGCCTACATCCGTCTTTTCGACAGATTTCAACGCACGGCCCAACTGAAACTTGAGGCCCCGCTTGGACAATGCCCGCTGTGCGAGTTTCGCAATCTCGCCGTCGATTCCGGGCAGCACGCGGTCCAGATATTCGACCACGGTCACCTTGGCCCCCAGGCGGGACCAGACTTGCCCAAGCTCCAGCCCGATCACTCCGGCACCGACAACCACCAGATGATCCGGCACCGTCTCAAGCGCCAATGCGCCGGTCGAGCTGAGGATGTCCTTCTCATCCATATCGATACCACCCAGCGGAGTGGGTTCTGAGCCGGTTGCGATCAGGATATTTTTGGCCTCAAAAACATCATCGCCAACCTTGACCTGACCGCTGGCTGGGATGCTGGCCCAACCTTCGATCTGATCGACGCCGTTTTTCTTGAAAAGAAACCCGATACCTTTGGTCAGATCGCCTACGATCTTATCTTTGCGCCCCATCATCGCCGGCAGGTCAATGCTGGCCCCCTCGACCGCAATACCGTGCGAGGAGAGATGTGCAATTTCGGCATACTTGGCCGAAGAGGTCAGCAACGCTTTGGAGGGGATGCACCCCACATTCAGGCAGGTCCCGCCAAGCGCACCACGGCCTTCGACGCAGGCCACTTTCAGGCCCAGTTGCGCGGCGCGGATCGCAGCGACATAGCCGCCCGGTCCACCCCCGATGACGATAAGATCGTAAGCCATTTGGTCGTCTCTCAGTAAATCGGGTGGCTTGCGCAGAGGGCGCGCACCTTTTCACGGGTCTGTTGCTCGACGGCTGCGTCCCCTTCTGGCGATTGTGCCAGCGCGTCCAGCACGTCGCCGATCAGGTGGCCGATCTGTTTGAACTCTTCCGGTCCAAAGCCGCGGCTGCATCCGGCGGCGGTGCCCAGGCGGATGCCGCTTGTCACCGTGGGTTTCTCAGGATCGCCCGGTACGCTGTTCTTGTTGCAGGTGAAGCCTGCGCGCTCCAGTGCCGCTTCGGCGTCTTTGCCGGTCACGCCGACAGGACGCAAATCAACCAGCATCAGGTGGTTTTCGGTCCCGCCCGAGACGATATCGCAACCGCGCGCCATCATGACGTTTGCCAAGGCAGAGGCGCTGTCGACGACGCGCTGCATGTATTCCTTGAATTCCGGCTTCAGCGCCTCGCCAAACGCAACGGCCTTGCCAGCAATCACATGCATCAGCGGACCGCCCTGAAGGCCGGGGAATACGGCAGAGTTCAGCTTTTTCGCCAGCGCCTCATCATTCGTCAGAATGATCCCGCCGCGCGGGCCGCGCAGAGTCTTGTGAGTGGTAGATGTGACAACATGCGCGTGACCAACAGGCGACGGATGCAGACCGGTGGCGACCAGACCGGCAATATGGGCCATGTCGGCCAGCAACCAGGCCCCGACTTCATCCGCGATGGCGCGGAACCGGGCAAAGTCGATCTTTTGCGAATATGCAGACGCCCCTGCGATGATCAGCTTGGGCTTTTCGGCTTTGGCCAGCGCCTCGACCTGATCATAGTCAATCAGACCCGCATCGGTCAGCCCATACTGAATCGGACGGAACCACTTTCCCGACTGGGCGGGTTTCGCACCGTGGGTCAGATGGCCCCCAGCATCCAGCGACATACCCAGGATCGTATCACCGGGGCTGAGCAGCGCCAGCTTGACCGCACCGTTTGCCTGCGCACCCGAGTGCGGCTGAACATTTGCAAATTCACAGCCGAACAGTTTCTTCAGCCGGTCAATGGCTTCGGCTTCGACCTCGTCAACAAATTCGCATCCGCCATAGTAGCGACGACCCGGATAGCCCTCGGCGTATTTGTTGGTCAGTACTGAACCCTGCGCGTCGATGACGGCCTGCGAGACGATGTTCTCGGACGCGATCAACTCGATCTGCTCAGCCTGACGCTGTCCCTCGCGCGCGATCGACGCCGCAATGACCGGATCAGCATCCTTCAGCGGTTTTGTGAACATGTTCTCCTCCTGCAATCTCGAATCCCAAGTACGAAATTTTGTTTCCTATAGTGGAATTCGTCTGCATAAGGCAACAAAAATCTCATCACAGATACGTTGTCGGCTACCGGGGAATCCGGTAACCTTTGGAAAACGGGAGGGATTTCTTTGGTCGACGACAGCTCAGAAGACATCATCGGGCCGGACGAACAGGACGAAGGCGCTGCGCTGGGGCTGTCGATCCGGGATGCCCGACGCGCAAAAGGGTGGACATTGGAAGAGGCCGGACGCGCGGCGGGAATCGGGCGCTCGACACTATCCAAGATCGAGAACAACCAGACCCGGCCCAGCTTCGACATAGTGCGAAGGTTGACTCAGGCGCTGGACATGAGCACCCCGCAGCTGTTCCTGCAATCCGGGCAGACCGGGATTTCAGGACGCCGGGACTTTACCCCGAAGGGTGAAGGTGACAGGCGGGAAACGTCCACCTACCTGCATGAGTTGCTGTGTCCCGATCTGACCAGCAAACGCATGCTGCCATATATCGCGACGATCAAAGCCCGCGATCTTTCCGAATTCGAAAACTGGATACGCCACAGCGGCGAAGAGTTCCTGTATGTGCTGAGCGGAGAGCTGATCTTTGTGTCGGAACACTATCGGCCCCTGCCGATGAAGGCCGGTGACTCGCTATATTACGACAGCAGTATGGGACACGGCTGCATCTCGACCAGCAAAGAAGACGCCCGTGTTTTGTGGGTGTCGTTGGAGTAAACGACCGGGCGTTTCTGTCTATTGAACAGAAACGCCCGGAAATGGATCGAAACCAGGTTTTCGGGTTCAGTCGTCCGCGCTCAGATCGCGTATTACAAAATGCTTGGTCGTGGTTTCCACAACCTCCCAATACCCGCGAAAACCGTTTGGTATCAAAAAGCTTGCCCCGGCACGAAAGTCCTGACGCGTTCCGTCCTCGTGGATCAGCGCGCAATGTCCTTCCACAATGTAGCAGTACTCGTCCTTATCCGTGAATGCGTGCCACTTGCCTGGCGTCGACGTCCAGGTGCCCGCCGAAAGCTTTTTGTCCGGGCTGACAAAATGCATGCCGACCTGGTGATGCGGATCACCCTCGACCACGCGATCAGGCATATCCGCAAGGCGGCGTTCACTGCGCGTTTCCGGGGCGTCGTATAGATTGCGTACATGTTCGGTCATTTGTTTCCTCGAATTTCAGCTAAATGTCCTTGCGTTGCATTCCTATGTCGTCAGATCTCAATAATGCACCAGATAGACGCCGATCAGAACGAACAGGGCGATAAAGATGGTCTCGGCGACGATCAGGACGATGGCCTGTCCGCCTACGTCCAGAATACGCTTAAGCGAGGTTTTCATCCCCACCGCCGCAATCGAAACAAGCAGCGCCCAACGGCTGAGGCTGGACATCGCTTCGGACACCACCGCAGGGATCAGCCCCAGCGAATTGAGCGTTGCAAAGACAAGAAAGCCAACCACGAACATGGGCAGGATCGGCGGGCGCTTGCCTTCGTCGATAAACTCAGCATGGCGGCGCACAAGCGCTGAAATCACCAAAACCACCGGAGCCAGCATGGCGACACGGATCAGTTTGACCAACGTGGCAACTTCGCCGGTTTGGTCCGAAACCGAAAAGCCCGCACCAACCACCTGTGCAACATCGTGGATCGTTCCGCCCAGAAACACGCCTGAAATCTCGTCGTTGAAGTCAAAGGCTTCAGTCAGGATCGGATAGGCGATCATCGCAATGGTCGACAGCACCGTCACGGACAGCACTGTGAAGATAAGGTTGCGCTCGGAATGTTCGTTCTTGGGCAGAATGGCTGACAGCGCCATCGCCGCAGAAGCACCGCAGATCGCAACCGACCCGCCAGTCAAAACTCCAAACCGCCAGCCGCGGCCCAGCAGACGTGCACCCAAAAGGCCAAACAGGATCGTTAGGATTACGCCTGCAATCACGACAAGAATGAGATCAGACCCGAGATTCATCATCAGTTCGACTGAAATACGCGCCCCGAGCAGGGCCACGCCAAACCGCAACACGGTGCGCGCGGTGAATTCGATCCCGGGCTTGCAGCTTCCGCTGTCTTCCTCGGCAAGGAAGTGAAACGCGATGCCCAGCAACAGCGCCATCAGCATTGCCGGGGCGCCGTAGTGCTCGGACAGAAATTTCGCTGCGACGGCCACAACGACGGAAACAAGGAATCCGCGACCGTTCTTGCGCACAAATGTCTGGGATTTAGACATCAGTGATGGGGATGCAATCATATCTTGCATCTTGCGTCCTCTAACAAAAAAATCAGGCTTTCCCCGCGGGAAAGCCCATAGAGTCCCGGGCCCTGCTAGGCCCGGGTCTTTGTATTGACTGAACTTACGCCTCGACTTGGGGTGTCATGTCGGAAGCTTCGATACCTGCGACGGCGACGGGTTTTTTCATGGCGTCGCGGCGGAAGGGCTCGCC
>NZ_JBQFQX010000034.1:0-9255 GCF_056537105.1 Ruegeria sp. CH11 | reverse complement strand
AGGTTCAAATCCTACTCCCGCAACCAGCGTCAGAAAACCACAACACAACCCGTTCAGACTACAAACAGTCCACCAGACCAATTGCTTAACGTCCAAACCTCGTCAGGCTCATAACCTGAAGGTCGCAGGTTCAAATCCTGCTCCCGCAACCTGCGTCAGAAAATCTCAGTACAGCCCGTTCAGACTACAATTGATCCACTGGATCAATTGCTTAACGTCTTCACCTCGTCAGGCTCATAACCTGAAGGTCGTAGGTTCAAATCCTACGCCCGCAACCATCACGGTCGAACAGAGTCTCGAACAAGCCGCCTCAGGGCGGCTTTGTTCGTTCTGGGGCGCCCCCAACGCAAGCAAACCTGCCAGTTCTCCAATGAGTTCAATTTCATACGGCCCATCTTCCGGGACCAATCGAATCTCAGACAGCAGGCCGCGAATGATGGATGTCGCCTCAGCTTGAGAAGAGGGATCGCGCAACGCAGTGGTCAAATTGGCGATTTGCTCCCGATACACATCGGACAATCCGGGATGCAGCAAAGCCGGTGGTTCAGACGCGGCGGAGGCGATCAAGGCTTCGAGTTCCGATTTGCGAACCTCCAACGCTGTCAGCTTATCCTTCATGCTGGCGTGAAACATGCCATCGCTGATGGCGTCTACGGATGCGCAAATGGCGCGTCTGGAGCCCTTCTTCCCGAAGCCCCACGGCAAGCCGCGCGTCGATGACAGGCGTGTGTTGAGCGGGATTATCTTCATCAATCGCAATGGTTTGCGGTGGCGAGATGCCTCTGCTGCCTATGGATCGCACAAGACGCTGTACAATCGATGGAAACGGTGGAGCAACAAGGGCATCTTCGCGCGAATGATGGCTGGCCTGGCCGCCGAGCACGGCGAACAGAAGACTGTGATGATCGACGCGACCTATCTGAAGGCTCACCAGACAGCGACCAGCATGGGCGTCAAAAAAGGGGGGCGTGGACGCCTGATTGGTCGAACCAAGGGCGGCATGAACACCAAACTGCACGCCATCTGCGACAGTCAGGGACGCCCGCTGAACCTGTTTATAACCGCAGGACAGGTCAGAGACTACATCGGTGCTCGGGCTCTGTTCAGCGGCATGCTGAATGTCGATTGGCTACTCGGAGATCGCGGATACGATGCCGATTGGTTCCGAGAAGCGTTACAAGACAAAGGGATACGCGCTTGTATCCCCGGTCGGAAGCAGCGCAAGACAACGGTGAAGTACGACAAGCGCCGATACAAACGCCGCAACCGGATCGAGATCATGTTTGGCAGGCTCAAGGATTGGCGCCGTTTGGCAACCCGTTACGACAGGTGCCCGAAGGTCTTCCTCTCAGCAATCGCCCTCGCAGCTCTCGTCATCTATTGGCTATGAGTCCTGAACCTAGCGAAGTATGTGCGGGTGGACGCCTCGTCTACCTGTCTTTGATGCTTGGACCAATCGTCCAACAACTGGCAAATGAGCTTTTGTCTCGCGTCTTGAGTACTTCATGAGCGCGAGAGCATCTGATCAAGTTCAATTCGCAGAAATTGGGCAGCTTGTGTTTCCTCTATTCAACGCAAGTCAGGCGATCGCAAAGTTGAATTCATCCGCTTGCAGCCGTGTAAATTCAATAGCTTCCAAACTGAACTCTGTATCTCCTTCGGCCGAGATAGAGACCTCGTCAAAAGTTTCGCTATCAGCAAGTTCATAGGTCAGTTCCCCATCCACAATCTTGGCTATTGTGGCATCTACCAATTCACCATCGTCGAAGAACTGTAGTTTCACTTGGTCGCCACGACGCACTGACGCAAACTCGAACTCGACGTCGATTGCGTCACCAAAGCCACCGCTACCATCAAGTACGAATCTCAGCGCCTCTTCGTCATCCACCCGGCGGGCTTCTGGACGCCAGAAACGATCACCGAAAAGTGAAAAGACACCTAGCCCAACGCCGGCAGTGGTGATGAAATCAAAGCCCCACTTCTCGCCGTCGTCGGACGAAATGGTAAGGCCGCCACCTTTCACCGTTATGTCATCCTGGATATAACCCAAGCGCTGTGAAGATTGTTTCTCACCATCTACCGAGTAGATCAGTTTGTCGCGCCAGCGGCCTTCGACGATCTCATAACGTGTTTCGACGGTTTCCATCGCTGGGGTCATCACGTCATCATCTAGAATGTCGACGGTGGTTGAACCGTTGATAATCGCCGCATCACCCGAAATCAGGTCGAAGCTGAATGTGACATCCTCGTTGGATTCAACATCCGTATCACCCAGAATCCCGATTTCGACAATGCCCGCAGATTGACCAGCAGCCAAGTTCAGTTGCCCCGGCATCGCACCCGTCAGATCCTCTGCATCGGCGCTGCCACCGAAGCTATAGGCAATCTCGACCTGTTCGCTCAGATCTCCGGTGCGATAGATTGTGAATACCAAGCTTTGAACGCCATCCTGCCCTTCGACAATTTCGGTTTCCGAGGCCAGAACACCAAGCGCTGAAATTATCTCGGGCGCGTCTGTAACTTCGGCCATAGTGCTGGGTGCAGAGACCGTTTCAGCCGAGGCAATTGCAGTCTCTAAGTCACCTGTTGCGATTGCGTCAAAGATCGCGGCTTCACGTAATATCGGATCGTCGATACCGGCCACGGCGTCTTCGATTATAGCGCGCAGTTCATCCGGGATTGCGTCCATGGACAACTCGCCAATCGGGAAGCTGAGATCGGTAAAGTCGTCTGTACCTTCTCCGGGTGCGTAGGCGAATAGAGATGTGGCATCGCTGATCCGCCACGCATCGGCATAGATACCATACAGATCGTCAAAACTGATCGGCTGAGGTAACACAGTGCCGTCAGGCAGCGCCAGATCGTTCGAGCTGTCGCCATCACCATTGCCCAGCAATCCGCGAACCTCACGACCTTCTGCAAGGAAAACAGAAGCGTTCAGGAAGTCTTCGAACAAATCGATGCGCAATTGCTCACCTGTGGCATAAACAACAGTAATGGCCTCGCCATCAAAGTAGATTTCGCCATCTCCGACCGAAAGGCCACCAATCGCATCACCGGGGTCAACCGACACTCCGTCGATTGTCAGCAATGCTGGCGTACCAGCTTCGATCATCACCGCAACACCGCCAAGCCGCGTCGCAATCGCCTCGGTCTGGCTTGCGATGTCACTGCCGGGAACCGGCTGATAGCGAACTTGCACAAGCAGATCAGCGCCGGATGTGGCCTCGATCAGGGTAAATTCGCCCACGGCCTGGAAGCCGTATCCGAGGCCGTCAAGCGTCACGATATGCGGATCGCCGTAAGACCAAGCGCCAGCACCAGCCGGGATTTCACCTGGGACGCCATCGTCATTGCGAATGCTGCCGGTAGCCTCGCGTACACCGATTTCAAGACCCGCCGGCCAGCTTGCATCTGTTTGGATGGCCGCGATTACATTGTCATGCAACTCAGCAACATCGTCCGCAACGATTTCGATATCAAAGGTGACGCTGCTCGCTCCTGCCGGGATCGTTACGGTGCCCGATTGCGGCAGACCGCCGATAAGATCGTCCGCCTCGGCACCCAGCAACCCTTCTGCGCCACGGATGGTGTAAGGCACGGTGATTTCATCCGAGGTATCGCCAGTACGCGAGACGGTGAAGGTCAGAATGCCACTGTCTTCTTGTGCATTCTCTCCCGTGATATTGACCGTCGCGGGCTCATCATCATTCAGAATGCGGACGAATGTCTGGCTTCCGGCAAGCTCGGCTGGAACCGCCCCATCAGAACCGGGATTCGAGAGAGTCAGAGATAGAGCCTCATCCCCTTCGATCACCGTGTCCCCGGCGACCTGAATCGTGAACGTTGCCTCGCGCTGACCAGGCAGGAAGGTCACAGTTTGCGGTACCCCAAGCGGCGTCACAAGATCCGACCCATCGGCCGGTGACACACCGCTGCCCGCCAGGGTTACGTCCACCGTTGCGGTCGAGAATATGTCGCCGCTACGGCGGAGGGTGACGGTGCCTTCGCTTATTCCAGAGTCACCTTCCGTGATCGCCAGTCCAAAACTGCCTGCGCTGTCAACAGAAATCACTGCCGGCTGCGGCCCGCCGACTGGGCCGCCCGCCGAATTGACGGGACCGGAATAGCCGTTGGTCAGGATCATTGTTGCTTCCGCTATTCCATCGCCATCTGTGTCGATGAGCAATTCATCACCAACGATTGTCAGGTCTGCGCCGATGTAATTAAAATCTTCGTCAAATACAGCAATGCTATCTTCAATCGAAAAATCGGTAATCGTATCTCCATCGAGTTCGAATAGCCTTCCACCAAATTCATCAGCGCCAAGGCCTCCGCTGACAGTGTCTATGCCCCCTCCGGCGTAAAGACCATCGTTCCCCGCGCCTCCAGTAACTGTGTCGTCACCGAAGCCTCCAATAAGTACATTATCGTTACCGTCACCAATCAGTTCGTCATCAAGGTCTGAGCCTTGCGCCTGCTCAATGCCAATCAGCGTGTCCATGCCGCCAAAACCATCAGTGGCCTCACCAAGTGCCAAATCCACCCTGACGCCTGTCGTGGCACCGCGATCGTCATCGAAGCTATAGCTAACTCGATCAATGCCGCCCATGCCATTGATGGTGTCATCTCCGGCCAGACCCTGAAAACGCTCGACATACTCATCCGTATCGCTGCCAATGAGTGTGTCGTTCCACATGCTTCCACGCACGGCTTCGATGTTTTGGAACGTATCTGAACCTATCAGAATACCTGTCGCTGTCCCGAGACCGCTCGCAACCGGGTCGCTGAAGTTTACAGTCACCCCTGGCTCTGGCGGATTCTGACCCTCCTCCAGCCGGACGTCATAGTTCAGCCAGTCACGGCCACCCCCACGGCCATCGATGAAGTCGTCGCCAAGCGAGCTGAAGAACTCCTGCCGCTCATCGCTGTCATCGCCCAGCAGAGTATCGTCGCCTTCGCCACCAGCGATATTGCGAATATTGGTAAACGTATCGACATCGCCACCAGCAAGGGTGGTCATACCCAAAGCAGTATCGATGGTCACCGCTTCGCCAATTCCGAAGTATTCGATGCTATAATAGCCCTCGGTCCCACCAACGATGGTGTCCGAACCAAGGCCCGGATTTACGCCGCCGCCTTCGCCGAAGAATGTGATTTCGTCATTGCCATCGCCGCCCTCGACAAAATCGTCGTCGCCACGGGCAAAGATCGTGTCATTGCCACGACCGCCTTCCAGATAGTTGTCCCGCCCTCCGAAACTGTCCAGCGTGTCGTCGCCCTCGGCCCCGCGAAGACTGTTGGTGTTGTCATCGCCGGTAATCGTGTCGTCAAACCGTGACCCGCGTATCTGTTCGATGCCGGTATAGGTGTCGGTATCCCCGTAGGTATCGGTTCCAAACCCGGCGTCAAGGCTTACGTCTATCCCAAGTTCCAACGAATCCAGATCAGCCTGTTCGCGACGATAATCTACCTCGTCGCGGTCACCCGCACCACCGTCAAAATTATCGGCACCACCAAAACCCTGGAACCTCTGCCGCCCTTCAGAGCCGAAGAAAGTATCATCATTGTTTGTTCCCCGGATGCGCTCGATACCGGAAAACGTATCAATATCACCGCCATAGTCCGTTATCGTGCCCTCAAATTCACCGCTGAAATTGACCGTGATTCCATTCGACGTTCCGTCATCAATGGAATCGAAGATATAGGACAGCTCATCATCTTCTCCAGTCTCACCGTCGGCACCGCCCAGCACCGTATCAGTGCCCCGACCGGGTGACAGGAAATCACCGCCCGCACCACCGTCAAGCGTGTCGTCTCCGTCTCCGCCCGAAAGGTCATCATTGCCGTCGTTTCCAGTAATCGTATCGTTACCGTCACGACCTTGTAGCCTCTCGTCGACGGCGGAGCCGATTATTGTGTCGTCAAAAATCGAGCCCCGAATTTCCTCAATCGAAATAAGCGTGTCCGTATCACCAAACGTATCGGTGACGAAGCCTGCATTCAGGTCGGCGTAGATACCACCCGTTCCACCTTCTTCGTGCTCAAACGCATAGCTTGCCCTGTCGCCGCCAGAATACTGGGCAGGCGCATCGCCACCGTCCAGTATATCATTGCCGCGGCCACCTAGCAGCGTGTCCCGCCCGTCACCACCGCGGATGGTATCATCACCATCGTTCCCTTCGAGATAGTCGTCACCGCCTCGTCCTTCAATCGTATCATCGCCGCCTAGGCCCGTAATATCGTTTGGCCCGTCATCGCCCAAAATGGTGTCCCCAAAGCGTGTTCCGGTTACATCCTCGACCGAGGTCAAATTGTCCGAATTACCCCAACCGTCGGTGGCCGTACCAGCCTCCAAATCAACATCAATTCCCTGCGTGATCGAACCAAAGCCATCGAAGCCATCGTCGTTATAGTCGACGCGATCTCGATTGACTGTACCCACATAAGTGTCGTTACCGCTGCCTGCCGCGAAATAATGCGATCCAGTGGCGTTCGGGTCCTGAGAAGCGATTACTGTATCGTCACCTGCGCGATCAAATGTGTAGGTGCCGCCCAGTCCACCGACATAGATTGTGTCATCATTGTTGCTGCCGTGGAAATTTTCGACATCGACCAGCGTATCGACCCCGCTTGGCCCTTTGTTAACTGTGAAAGCAAGGACGCTGCCAATCGCCGTATCCGTGTTGTTTATGAAAACACCATTGGGAAAAAACTCGATATCATAAAACACGGTGTCGTTGTCGGCCCCGCCGTCCAACATGTCGTTGCCTGCACTTGCGGTTAGCCAATCGTCGCCCGCAAATCCGAAATACTCATCGTCTGCGGCTGTCCCATTAAGAGTAAGATCTTCTTGATCGTCCCCTGGTGTTCCGTTGATCACAGGCATGAAATTCCCCCCCAATTTATGAATGGAATTGTTTGTCTCGTTGAATTTCACACGAGAAAACAAACTTCTAAAAAATCTTATCAAACTATGAAACACAGCAGAGTTGTGAGTCATCACCCAAATGGGTTATGAATTTAACGTATTTTTGTTTTGTTAGTTATTGCTATGAGTACCAGAATCGAACTCGAACAAGTTCTAAATACCATTAGACGGGCAGCTTTGGAGCCCGAGCTTTGGGCCAAAGTGCAATCCGAAACAGCTGCCTATTTGGGTGCTCCGGTCTCGCAAATTGCTGTCGCAGAACATACAGGCGACAGGAAATTCATAAGTCACACGCTAAATCTGCCGGAATTGGACCATGCGCTTCCCGAATGGGCACCTCAATCCGAAATCGTGGCTCATGCCGCCTCTAATCGAAACTGGCGATATATTGTGGATTATGACTATATCGACGAAGCGGGCATGGCGCGGAGTCCCTTTTATGCATTCAATGATGGATACGACATCCGATACAGGTTGGCTTTGCGCTTGCTGGATACACCTGACAGATCTGAAGTTATGCTTTGGGCTTGGCCCCAAAAATTTGGCCATCCACAATCCGAGCATCTTGAACGTTTAAGCCACATTCAGGAAGCGCTGCGGACATCAGCTTATGTCTGTGACATGCGATACCATTCTGACCCTGAATATACGGAAATCGAGCAAATACTTGAAGGTTTTCTGTGTCCAGCGATGGTTGTTGATGAGCAGGGACAGTTGATCAGTGCAAATTCCGTTGCAAAGCGTCGACTTGGAAAAAATTGGGGATTGAAGCTGGAGAATAATATTCTGGTGCCCCTCATGCTGGAAGCCCGCACACCCTTCAAATGTCTGATCGCAGATTGTAGCAAGCAAGCGGCATATGGTAGGCCGAGTGAAATGGCTTCCAGTCTGACGCTTGAAACGCCGCAGTCGTCGGACAAATTGATAGTTCGCACGCTGCCGCTTTCAGCGCGCCAGCACTTTCTACACTGCGCACGCCACCAAGTACTTCTGTTAGCGACTTCGACCTTCCCTTTCGAGTTCTCCACTGAAAGCGTCGCGCAAGTTTATGGCTTGACCCTAGCGGAGACAGAAGTCTTGTCACTATTTCTATCAGCGTCTTCTATACCCGAAATTTCTTCACTGCGCGGTGTGTCAAATGAAACAGTACGACGACAGATGAAAGCAATCATGTCCAAGGTGGGCGTATCTCGGCAAGCGGAACTGGTACTAGCGATTGCGTCAATCTCAAGTAGTTTTCCAATAGCGCCATGATACATTTATTGATGGCGGTTTTTATTGTCCCAAAAATATTTTGGTTTTGTCGGCTGATGAAACGCAAAGGTTTTTAGTATCCACGCTCAGGTGAAAACCCTCCGACTTCCAGTCGGACCTGCTTTAGCGCGATGAATCAGTTATGATCTTATCCTCGGGAAAAATGAGCCGCCGGTGAGGCTATGGCTCATTTTTCCCGAGGATAAGATCATGCGGCATGACACTAGCAAACATTGCGTTTTCTATCACCGCTATCACATCGTCTGGTCCACCAAGTATCGCTACAAGTTCTTACCGGCGGTGTGCGCCTGCGGGTGCGTGACATTCTACGTCAGGTCTGCCACGAGAACGAGATCGACATCCTGCGCGGGGTGCTGTCATCCGATCATGTCCACATGTTCGTATCGGTGCCGCAGAAGATCGCGATTGCGGATTTGGTCCGCAGGATGAAGGGCCGTTCGTCCCATAAGGTGCAACGGGAGTTTCCCGCGCTGCGCAGGCGCTATTGGGGGCGCCGGTTCTGGGGCAGGGGCTATTTATCGACCACCAACGGAGCAATTACCGAGGACATCGTCCTGCAATACCTCGAAAACCACATCGCCGATCCTACCGACGCCAGTCGGTAGTCGTTCAGTCAGTTGCAATGATAGCTATTGTATTGCGAAGACCACGTATTGGATGGCGGAGCAGTGGTTCGAACGGTCTTAATTAGCTGTATTCGCTCTTTGATGCTCGATCCGGATTGAGGCGATAGATCAATTTAAGCTTCGCGCCTCAGACTGGGTTTGAATGTTCGGTCTGACGGCATTGACCGTAGCGCAACGATGAGCGTGCCGCACCTGCGACTGATTGCTGCGCCAGCAATAGACGCGCGGGCAAATGGCCGCTTCGGCAACCTGTGCTGTTGCGCGGCAGGACCGCCGCTGCGAACGCGAACGGATGCTGCGTCAGCGAAGTCTGAAAATCGAATGGCCGCAGAGTCCGGAGGCTGTGTGGAAACGCACCGGATCTAGTCTTTTTCTGAGCTTGTGAGTTTTGTTGCGGTTGTTTCGCTGGATTTTTCATTTTCG
>NZ_JBQFQX010000033.1:0-13003 GCF_056537105.1 Ruegeria sp. CH11 | reverse complement strand
TGGCTCCTTTCCCAGCAGTCGATAACAACTGCACTTTGGCACGTTCGATGCCGGTGGAGCAGGAGCCATCCACCTCATCCGATATGGGCCGTTCGGTACTAAGGAGCGGTGATAGGCGGTGTCTCTTGTCGCTTAGCTGACAGCGCATTTCCGGCGATAGCGGCTAGCAGAACAGCACCACCGATCAACGTGTACAGGCTCGCGGTTTCCCCAAGAAACAGCCAGACCCATAGCGGGCCGAGTAGGACTTCGGCCAGAGACAGAAGAGCGAGATCTGCTGCCGGGAGGCTGCGGGAGCCCAGCGTTTATAGGATCAACCCTGCGCCAACTTGGAACACACCCATGCCCACCGCGATGACGCCGTCATTGGGGCTCAGTACGATGGAGAGCCCAAGGCTAAGGCATATCGCCAAAGTAATGACGATCGCGAAAAGGCCCGACAGGAAAACTGCGGGCAGCATTTCCCCTGTGCGGCCCCAGCGTGAGGACACGGTGAAGACAGCAAAGCCGAGGGCCGACCCGAGCGCGGCAAGGCTGCCCTTCAGAGCCACACTGCCGGATTTGTCGGCAAACATGATTCCAACTCCTCCGATCGCCACCGCGATCGCCACCCATGTTACGATGCGAACGGGTTCCCGCAAAACGATCCATCCGAGCACGGCAGCCATGAAAGGCGCTGTCGCAAATAGAAGCATGGCATTCGCAACCGAGGTATTCTGGATCGCGTAGATCCCACCGGAATAGGCTGCAACCAGTGAAAGCCCCGCCGTCATGACCGGGGTGCCGATGCGGCGGATCTGAACAAAGGGGCTTTCGCCGGACCGCACCCTGATGAACACGTACAAGAACAGCGACATGCTAATCGACCGGTATAGTAGTATCTGCCACACTGCGGCGTCTTCGATCAGGCGAATTCCAAGCCCGACTGTTGACCACAGAACCCCTGCCGCGAAGACGAAGAGCACGCCGTATTTGTGGGCGTCTGTGTCTAAAGATGATGGCGCTAAGGGAGTCATGTTGGGTCGATCAATGAAGTGGTTCCGATAAGGCTAACGCTTTGGTGAGTGCTTCGACCACTTATTTGCGACATTTATGCGATTGGCCCCCTGCGGCGATGGACATCGAAGCTGCCGCGTGAATTACGAATGGCTGCTACGGTGACACTGCGCCGCCCCAACTAGTTACAGCGGCAAAGTCAGGAAAAGGGCCGACCCTTTAGGTGCGGATGGCATTCCACGAGTCAGGTATTGCGGTGCATCCGAAGTCTGCTGTGAGCCCGTAGTCAACCTTGGAGTAGAGGGATGAAACTTGTTTTGTAGTGCACCGAGTTAGCGGGCGATAACAGTGCGCCGAACGCGAAAAGCCGTAGCGCGCGTCGCGAAAAGCAGTAAGCTTTCTACATGAACAAAACCCTTGACCAAGACCCTCACGGCACGTCGCTTTTTCTTGAACGTGAATTGGAAGTCGCGATTGGGCGGCAGGTCCGAAACCTGCGGCTCAAAAAGGGCCGCAAGATCGCGCAATTTGCCGCCGAGATGAACATAAGCGAGGGGATGGTCTCGAAGATCGAAAATGGACAGGTGTCGCCGTCGCTGTCCATGTTGCGACGGCTGGCGAGCAATCTGTCGGTGCCGCTCACGACCCTGTTTCAAGGTTATGATGAAGACAGACCCGCCATGCACGTGCGAGCGGGAGAAGGCGTTGAAGCCGATCGTGCGGGTACCCGGGCCGGTCACCAATACAATTTGTTGGGTTTACTCAGTGCACAATCCAGTTCAGTCGTTGTCGAGCCCTACTTGATCTTGCTGACAGAAGCCTCCGACACCTTCGAGACATTTCAACATGACGGTATGGAGTTCCTCTACATGTTGGAAGGCGAAGTTACCTACCGTCACGGCAACACTGTTTTTCCGTTGAAACAAGGCGACAGCCTCTTCTTTGACGCCGATGCTCCTCACGGGCCGGAGACACTGGATGCTCTGCCCGCAAAGTACTTGTCGATCATCTGTTATTCTCAGGAATGAAAAGAGGGGGTTTTTTCCGGATAGGAAATAAATCTTCATTTCGATAAACCTGTTCTGGACATGGATCCCAGCTTCCCTAGTCTTTCGCGAGACATTCATGAGGATGCTATGTGTGGAATTGTAGGGCTGTTTCTGAAGGACAAGTCGTTAAAGCCGCAGCTTGGGGCCATGCTCACCGATATGCTGGTGACCATGTCAGATCGCGGCCCAGATAGTGCGGGTATTGCCGTCTATCGTGAGGGTGCCACAGGAGAGGTGAAGATTACGCTGCAATCGGCGGATCCGGATCGGTACTTTGCGGGGCTGGGTGAGGCGCTGGAAGCGCAGATCGCAGTGATCGAAACCCATGCGATCGTGACGGTTCCAAGCTATCGCGTTGAAGACACGCTCGCGACGATCGCACGGGATCATCCGCGTTTACGCGTGATGTCGCACGGGGATGCGATTGAGATTTACAAAGAAGTCGGTCTGCCAAAGTCAGTCGCAGAGCGCTTCGATATCCAGTCCTTGTCGGGCAGCCACGGGATCGGCCACACGCGCATGGCAACTGAAAGCGCCGTCACGACTCTCGGCGCGCATCCATTCTCCACCGGGGCGGATCAGTGCCTTGTGCACAATGGGTCCTTGTCCAACCACAATCGGCTGAGACGTCAACTGGCACGCCAGAACATCACGGTGCAGACCGAGAACGACACCGAAGTGGCCGCAGCCTATCTGACATACCGGATGCAGCAGGGAAATGATCTAGGACAAGCGCTAGAGGCTGGCCTCGATGATCTCGACGGTTTCTACACATTTGTCGTCGGCACCAAAGACGGCTTTGGCGTTCTGCGGGATCCCATCGCTTGCAAGCCGGCGGTGCTGGCCGAAACTGATCAATACGTGGCGTTCGGGTCCGAGTACCGCGCCTTGGTCAACCTCCCGGACATTGCGCACGCGAAGGTCTGGGAACCCGAACCTGCAACGGCCTACTTCTGGAAGAACTGATGCACGAACTTGACCTGGAACAGCAAAGCTTGCGCGATGTGAACGCCATCCTGCAGGCGCAGTCCGAAGGGACAAACGAAACGCAATGGGCCATCGCTAATCCACGCGGGAGCCATGCCATTGCCTGCGGCCTCGACGCAGAGATTAACGTCACGGTTGAGGGTTCGACAGGCTACTACTGCGGCGGGATGAATAAGCGGGCCACCATCCACGTCGAAGGATCAGTCGGGCCAGGCTGTTGCGAAAACATGATGTCTGGCACGGTGATCGTTGATGGAGACGCCAGCCAATATGCAGGGGCGACCGGGCACGGCGGGCTACTTGTCATCAAGGGGAACGCCTCGAGCCGCTGCGGTATTTCGATGAAGGGCATCGACATCGTTGTGCACGGCAACATCGGCCACATGAGCGCGTTTATGGCGCAGTCCGGGCGGTTGGTTGTCTGTGGTGACGCCGGTGCAGCGCTTGGCGACAGCATCTACGAAGCGCAGCTTTTTGTGCGCGGGTCAGTTGCCTCGCTTGGGGCGGATTGCATCGAGAAAGAGATGCGACCCGAGCATCTAAAGGCGCTCGCCGCGCTGTTGAAAGAAGCCGAAAGCGAGGCTGAACCGAAGGATTTCAAGCGATATGGTTCAGCGCGCAAGCTATACAATTTCGATATCGACAATGCAGGAGCCTACTGATGGATCAGACACTTAAGACCCATCCAGTGAAACCCTGGACCTTCGACGACTATACTAACTCTTACATCCGGCGTGCGGCGTCAACCGGCATCTACGACATTCGTGGCGGCGGCTCGAAGCGTCGGCTGCCGCATTTCGATGATCTGTTGTTCTTGGGCGCCTCAATGTCGCGCTATCCACTGGAGGGCTACCGCGAGGCTTGCGGTACAGGCGTGGCGCTGGGCACGCGCTTTGCCGAGCAACCCATCGAACTTGACATCCCGATCACAATTGCGGGTATGAGCTTTGGCGCATTGTCCGGCCCAGCGAAAGAGGCGTTGGGGCGCGGTGCGTCGGCGGCAGGTACGTCAACCACCACTGGCGACGGCGGCATGACACCTGAGGAGCGCGGGCACTCGACCAAGCTTGTCTACCAATACCTCCCCTCGCGCTATGGCATGAACCCCGACGATCTGCGGAAGGCGGACGCCGTGGAAATCGTCGTGGGGCAGGGAGCAAAGCCGGGCGGAGGGGGCATGTTGCTCGGGCAGAAAATTAGTGACCGCGTGGCCGAAATGCGGAATCTGCCTAAAGGTATCGACCAACGATCTGCCTGCCGACATCCGGATTGGACCGGGCCTGATGACCTCGAAATAAAGATCCTTGAACTCCGCGAAATCACCGGTTGGCGCGTGCCGATCTTCGTCAAGATCGGCGGTGCCCGCCCATACTTCGACACGACACTCGCCATCAAAGCGGGTGCCGATGTTGTCGTTCTGGACGGGATGCAGGGCGGCACTGCGGCCACGCAAGACGTGTTCATCGAACATGTCGGACAGCCGACCCTCGCCTGCATTCGCCCCGCCGTTCAGGCTCTGCAGGACCTTGATATGCATCGTAAAGTTCAACTTGTGATCTCGGGTGGTGTGCGCACTGGCGCCGATGTCGCAAAGGCGCTGGCCTTGGGCGCAGATGCGGTTTCTATCGGCTCGGCGGCCCTAATAGCTATTGGCGACAACGATCCCTCATTGGAAGAAGAGTACCAGAAAATTGGCACGACCGCCGGGGCCTATGACGATTGGCACGAAGGCAACGACCCCGCGGGCATCTCCACGCAAGACCCCGAACTCGCCGCCCGGTTGGATCCGGTCAAGGCCGGTCGCCGTCTGGCCAACTACCTAAAAGTCATGACACTCGAAGCGCAAACAATTGCACGAGCCAACGGGAAAAGTCATGTTCTGAATCTGGAGCCTGAAGACCTCTGTGCTCTGACGATCGAGGCCGCTGCAATGGCGGGCGTCCCGCTGGCAGGAACCGATTGGATACCGGGAAGACAAGGGAGCTTTTGATGACAGACCTCGCAGCATGGGCCGCCGACAAAGGCGTTAAGTTCTTTCTGTGCAACTTCACTGACTTGTTCGGAGTGCAACGGGCCAAGCTTGTTCCGACCGAGGCCATTGCAAGCGCGCAGGAAGGCGGTGCTGGCTTCGCCGGTTTTGCCGCGTGGCTGGACATGACCCCGGCGCATCCGGACATGCTGGTGATGCCTGATGCGGACAGTGTGATTCAACTCCCCTGGAAGCCTGAACTCGCCTGGGTCGCGGGTGATCCCTGGATGGATGGCAAGCCGGTGGAGCAAGCGCCACGTCTCGTCTTGAAGCGGATCAACGAAAAAGCCAAGGCCATGGGCTACATGATGAAATCCGGCGTCGAGCCCGAGTTTCATCTAATCAACGCCGACGGGTCCGGCATTTCCGATGATCGCGATCAGCAGGAGAAGCCGTGCTACGACCAATCCGCCCTAATGCGTCGTTATGATGTGATCTCCGAGATCTGTTCGACGATGATCGCCCTCGGCTGGGGCCCGTACCAAAATGACCACGAAGACGCGAATGGTCAGTTCGAGATCAACTGGGACTTCGGCCCCTGCCTGCAGACAGCCGACAAGCACGCGTTCTTCAAGTTCATGGTCAAAGAAATTGCAGAGAAGCATGGGCTGCGGGCGACGTTCATGCCCAAACCGTTCTCCAACCTGACAGGCAACGGTTGCCACGTGCACCATTCGCTTTGGACGACCGACGGCAACATTTGCGTCTTCGAGGGCGATGAAGAGATGGGGCTGTCGAAGCTGGCCTACCACTTCCTCGGCGGCCTCATGGCCCACGGCCAGGCGCTGTGCGCCATCACCAACCCTACCGTTAACAGTTACAAGCGCATCAACGCACCAGCAACGCTATCAGGTGCGACGTGGGCGCCGCAGTCGGTGACCTACGGTGGTAACAACCGCACTCACATGGTCCGTATTCCAGATGCCGGGCGGATGGAGTTCCGCCTTGCCGACGGTGCTGCCAATCCATACCTATTGCAAGCCGCCTTGCTTGCTGCAGGCTTGGACGGCATCGAGCGCGAACTTGACCCCGGCAAGCGGCTCGACATTGACATGTACACTGAAGGCCACAAGGTGCGCGGCGCGAAGAAGCTGCCGCTCAACATGCTGGATGCCCTGCGCGATTTTCAAAAGGACAAAACGCTCAAAGGCGCAATGGGTGACCAGTTCACAGATGCGTTCTTGAACCTGCGGATGCGGGAATGGAACAAGTATTGTCACCACCTCACCCAATGGGAACGCGACACGACGCTTGATTGCTAAAGGTAAGTCCGCGATCGGCTACTACGTGCTCAATGGTTCCTCAGGTCTTATCACAAGAACTTGTCCGCAATGCGGGCTGCGAGCGCAGCATCTTGATCGGTCGGTGAACGGCAGGATTGGGCCGCCCGTGAGAGCGGCCTGTTAACGTTAGATCTCTATCGCTTCGGCGATTGCTAGGGCGTCCTCGAGTTCGACGCCGAGATACCGGACTGTACTATCCATCTTAGTATGGCCAAGAAGAAGCTGAACAGCGCGTAGGTTTCCGGTCTTTTTGTAGATCTGAGTGACCTTGGTTCTCCTCATTGAATGGGTTCCGTAGGCGCTTGCTTCGAGGCCGATCGACGTGACCCAATCGCGTACAATCCGTGCATATTGGCGAGTCGAGATGTGCAGGCGTTCATGAAATCGGCCGGGCCAAAGGTACTCTGAACCGACCATCAGCTCGTCTTCCATCCACTTCTCGACTGAAGCTCGCGTGCCCTCGGAAATCTCGAAGCGGACTGGTTTCTGAGTTTTGCTTTGCAGGACGGAGGCGCGCTCTTTGATCTGTCCCGATGCCATCACGTCGACGACTTTCATCCTCACAAGATCACAGCGGCGAAGTTTACTGTCGATTGCCATATTGAACAGCGCGAGGTCGCGATGGTTCTCGGCCAGTTCAAGTCGAACTCGGATCGCCCAGACGTGCTTTGGCTTCCGTGGTCGCTTCTGACCAACGATACGTCCTTTGTTCCAGGCTGGCCGAAGCGCGCGAATGGCAGGTAAGTTTGGGGTTTCCATGTTTGATCCTCCGATCCGCCATGCCCGCCCACAACGACAACCCGACGTTGACCGGAAAATTTTGTCACAGCATGCTGCGCTGCCTCCGAGGTCGGCTCAGCAACCGAGCGCATTCCAAGCCAGTTAAGACGCGACATTGCGCCAATGATCAGGAGGCGTCGGATATCTGCCTGGCCTGCCTTGGTCATGCGTCCCAAGCGTTCCTTACCTCCGGAGGAGTGCTGCTTCGGGACAAGACCCAGCCAGGCTGCAAAGTCACGCCCAGTTTTGAACTGGGACATGTCAGGTCCGAACGCCTCTACCGCAGTGGCTGTGATTGGACCGACACCCGGCATGGTCTGGACCCTAGCGAGTGGCGTCAGCATTGTTCGGGATAGGTTCGCGGTTTCCGCGGCAAACTGAGATTGGTTCGAATTAGTCTGACAGCACCTCTGCACGTCCAAAGACCACTATTGACCCTGCGCAACCGGCGCGAGGATGCTCGGAACATCGTCATCGGCCAACCGCAGGTAAAAATAGCCGATCCCCGCAAGACCCAACATCAGCCCCGGTGTTTCCCAAGGAATGCCGCAGGGCCAGTTCTGGTCGTCACTAGCGTAGCGATGGATACCGAAACTGGCGACGCGATGGACGAGGTCAGTGTTTTGAACGTCCGGGTCAAACCAAAGGCCAACGCTGAACAAAACGTCGGCATTGCCCGCCATTCCATGACACAAAGAATAGTTTTCAATCTCCGACTCCAGACCGGCTTGCACAGCCTTCGCCGTCGCCAGGATCGCAACCTTGGCCTCATCCCGGAACCTGTCCTGCCCCAAACGCGCGAAGGCCCCGATGCGGGCCAGTGCGATGCCCGGCGCGCCGTGACACCATGCGCTGGCGAAGGTCCGGGTTTCACCGGGTGTGTCTCCGCCACGAAGGTCAGGCCAGTTGCCTGCGACCGGGTCAAACAAGTCCGACTCGTAGTCAAAAGCGCGCAGAGCGGCCAGTTTGTACTTGGCCTCCCCAGTGGCATGAAACAACTCCAAAAGAGCGAAGCCCATTCCCGATGCACCGTGCGAAAATCCGGTTAGACCGGGTGTGTTCGGATAGCTGATTGACGGCCAGAAACAGCCCTGACCCAGGGGCTCGGCTGCCGCCAGCAACCGGTCTCCTATTCGGGCCGCGCGGCCGACCAGCATCGATGGATCGAGATGGCTGCGGGATGCAAGAAGCGCCACGATCGCACCGGCCGAACCTGCAAGCAAGTCGGGTTCGGTGGGCCCGTCAGGCAAATCCATCATACGTCCGAACAGATCATCTGCCCGTTTTAACCAAGCTTCTTCTTGCAATAAGCTGCCCGTGCGCGCGGCGGCGAGCGCGATCCCGCTCCATCCCGAAAACAGCCCGAACCGCGCTTGTGGTGGAATGTTTTGGAGTGTCGCGAAGGATTGGGTCAGAGCGGCTACGGCGGTGTTCCGAAAGATGGAACCCCCTGCGTCTGCATACAGTTGCGCAAGGAACAACGCCAGACCCGCAGTTCCGGAGTACATGTCCGCCCCGATTGTTCGAAAAACGGGGCGCGACGGCGCTTGATCGTGGCTTTGAGGAGTGGGTTCGGCCCCGACCCAGGTACAGCGATCTTTATACCAGATCGCGCTCTCCACAATCTTGCGTCCAATGCCTTCTGCAGTTTCCAGACATGTTTTCGGATCGGCTTGCGGCAATGAGGTGGAGGGCCGAGCCCGATTGGGCCGCGATGGGCTATCCAAAGCCTGATAAACATCTTTAGAGCCCGGATTCAGATATGGCTGATCCAGGTCGATGCCCGCCGCCTCTAGGGCGTTCGCAACAACCTCTAGCCGCGCTGCGGGCGTCTGCCTGCCCAGCTCGTGCGCCCGGATCAGACCTTCGGCCAAAAGCGCGCATCGGTGCAGCCCAAAACTGGTCCCCGCGCCCGGATCTTCGGCCAATCCGACCCCGTCTGCCAGCGGTTTGGTCAGGGCCGGTGTCGCGGGTTTGAGCATATCGGACAGGCTGGAGGCCAAACGCCGAATGGTGTCCCCGATCTGGCCGATATCGACTTTGCGTAGGTACAGGACCGCCGCATCGGCGCGGGTGTAACGCGTGGGGTCATTGAGAACCTTGAGCTTGAAGGGAACCTGTATCTGGTTCAGTGCCCCTGTTGCCATCTGCACAAAAGGAACCGCTCCGGCGGCGGTAAGGTTCCAATACCACCTGACCAGTTCGTCGTCCGGCGCCAGTTCCTGATCTCCCACTGCCATGTAAAAGCCCGGAGAGAGATGCGTGAACTCCTTGGGTACTAACAGCCGCGCCTGAGCTCCGGGTGGCGGGATGTGCTGTGTCGAGTCCGTTTGGATCTCATTGCGCCTTGCTCGCAGCGTTAGCTTGCCGTTCCGAATGATCGTGGCGTCGCCCGTGGCGGTGGAGATGGTCCAACCCTTGGCCCAATGACCTGACCCTGCATTCGATTGCGATAACGCGGTGATGAACGGCGTGCGCCCTGACGCCACCTGAGGCCCATGACCATTGCTTTCGGCCCGAGCGGTGCCCGGACAATAGAAATCCCTATACAGCCGCGTTTGGAGCGTGTAGTGCAAGTAGCTGCGGGCCGTCTGAGAATTGAGGCCCTTTGTAATGGATCGCGGCAAATGTTCGGAACGCGTTCCGAACCAGGAAAAACCGGTTGGTGACCGTATGATCGTGGCATCCACCACGGCCATGATCCGATCCCTAAACGGGCGCATAGACGTCTAATCCTTGCGACCTGAGGTCAAGCAAATGAGCTGCTGCCTCACGCGGCCTTTCGAGGATGTTAAGGCTCAACTGCAGAAAGCAAATTATGTTCCCGTTCAGTTGGCTTGAATGCTGCATCTGCTCGAAAGCCGTCTGCAACAGGCGCGCACCGGCGAACCGGATGGCCCGGATCAATTGCCGGTCGGCTTCGACCAGGCTGAAGCCCATGTGCGCGCTATAGGTTTCCCAAAAGGTACGAATGCCGGGATGCATGCGCTCCAGAGGAAAGCGGGCCAGATCCAGAAACCGTTCCGGTGGCTCGTACCCGGTGATCGGAAACGAGAGCAACCAGAACCCCAGATACTCCTGAAAGATCGAACCGGTGTCCCAGCAGGGATCCCCGGCCCGCGCAAGCTCCCAGTCGACGATCCTGACGCGGGTTTTGCGGGCCGAGGCGGTTTTGCCCGTTGCCAGACAATTGTCCCATTTCAGATCGCCGTGAATGAGCGCATCCTTGCTCCATTCCTCAGCCAGGGCCCGAAGGTGATCGCAATACTCTGGGAATTCCTGAACCATGCTGATCAGGCTCAGGTTGGCGGCGCTGCATTGATGGAAAAATCCGGCATCGGGGCTGTGCAGGGAAAAAACCCACGGCACACCGCCCCGTCCGGCCGCTGCAGGGTTATCCGCCGTCACAGGAAGTTGGTGCAGACGACTTAGGGCATCACCGAGTGCCCGGGCTGGCAGGACAGGAAAGCTCCCCCGTTGTGCGTGGTATTCCCGCAGGTTCTGCCCGCCTTCGATCCATTCCAGAACCAGAATCTCATTTTTGGTGTCATATCGGTGCAGGTCTGGTAGATAGCGCGAAGAAAATGCCGCTGTGGTTCCCAGCCGTTGGTACACGGTGGCTTCATGTGCCACCGCCGCTGCCCGTTCTTTTCCAACGCCTTGTTTGATCAGGAAGCCGCGACCGCTGTCATTTGTGACGCAGAAATTGTGATGACGGCGCGACACGTTGACAACGCTAACGACGTCCTCAACGACCTCGGCAGGACTGAGAAGCCCCTCACTCAGAAGGTAATCCACAGTCTTGGGCTGGGACAGCATGGGCAACCCGGTCAGGCACTAAACTACGGACATTCGGCCTGCCAGGAACTGTCACACTGGAACGATCCGGTGCAATAGACGTCGCCTCCGCCAAGCCAGGACACTGCCACGAAATCGCAGAATTCACGCACGCAGGACGCATGTACTGCAACCGAACCCGGCTGGAACCCACCGCCGCCCGGTCGCAGGATGCCAAAGGCGTTCAGGATGCCCGGCGCAAGCCTGTGCCGTGTAGCCCGCGATGCGATCGCACCCTGCAGAAAATCCGACTGCGCCTCGCGCGAGGTTGCCCGCACTTGCTGGACGTTGCTGTCGCGCTTAATCCAAATCACCGAACCTCCCAGTCTTGCTTCGTCCTTTTCGAGGGTCTGGCAATGGACAACATCGTCCTTGGGAATCTCCAGATATTCGTTCAGGCTGGGATTGGTATAGAGACGCCAATGCCCATCCCGCCCGCTTTCGCCCAAAAAGCCGATCAGGACCCTGACGTCCGGTATCGCCGAAGGATCCGGCACCAGTTGTTCCACCAGATGGTCGGGTTTTAACTTCTTTCCCTTTTCCTGTGCCATAATGAACTTCTCCGTAAGATAAGTATTGGTGCACCGGTAATATGACCGGTGCCGAGAAAATTTGCTTCGCCTAGACCGGGCCGCGCAGTCGGCGCGCGATCAGAGCGGTCGGCACGGCGGTGCACGCCGCGCATAATGTGTCGAAATCACCACCGGTATGGCACCCGCCCGCGACAAACGCAGCCGCACCGAACGGTCCGAACGATCCCCTGGACGGGGACGCGTCTGGCAGAAATTTGTCCGAAATCTTGCCGCGCAGGAACTCCGCCCGCGCCTCGTGCGACCCGGTGCGGTGATGTACGATATTGGCGTCCTGACGCAGCCAGAGGACAGAACCACCGACCCGGCTTTCCTTTGGCGTCAACCGCTCGAAGCGGATGACGTCGTTTTCTTTGAAGTCCAGATACTCGCTAAAGTCCAGCGCCAAGTACAAACGCCAGCCTCCGCGACGCTTTGCTTTGCCCAGAAGGCCGAATACCAAGCGGGCATCCTGATGGTGTGGCGGTATTGGGAAGTCAACTTCAGGACCGTCGACTCCGCCAAGACCGACAGGTGCCCATCTCCTTGCATAGCGGGGCATTTTTCGCTCCCAACTTGCCGCGGACCAATGGAATGAACTTGCTTTTGTGTATTCAAAAAGTGTCTCATGAGCCCCCAGTTGTGTCAATAGAACCGGCCCGTGTAGGCGGGCTTTGGCCGGAGTAGAAACGGTCGCGGACACTGCAACAACGTCTGGAGGGCAGAGCGCCGACCTTTTTTTGGGCCGACGTCGGACCTATTTGGAACCCGACTCTCCACCAACCTTCGCCCAAGCTTGGCACAGTGCGCCTTGCGGCAAAAGCGGTTCGTCTCACAAAGCGAAACCGGGCGTATTCCGCGATCCGTAGGCGCTGTCAGAGTAGTCGGTTCTGGGGCAGGGGGATATTTCTCCACCTCCAATTATGCAATCACCGAAGACATCGTCCTGCGGTATCTCGAAAACCACATCACCGATCCCACCGGCGTCAGTCGGCAATGGTTCAGTATTCGCTTTGAGTAGCAGGTTGTGGATACAGAGCTTCGTTGATGGCCGTCGCTGACTCCTTCGTGTCTGCTGTCGGGTTGAATGAAAAGGCGCAGGACTTCTTTGCCAGGTCGATCACACAATATTAAAAGAAAGTAATGAAATACTTGCTCCAAACCCCAACTGCCAGAGCAATCCTCATGGCAGTCTTCGTAATCATTCTTGTGAAGCTTTGCAGCTATGACAGTTATGAAGGGGCTGGATACCAAGGACCTGATAAAGAGTATTGGGGCGGTGGAGACCCGGTTATCGTCAAAATATTAAGCGAGTGAATGCTTCCGGTTTTCTAGTGTCATAATTAGCGCTAGAAGATCGATCGATTTTTCTAAGTCAGCTTTGTCCGGAGGCTGTGTGGAAACGCACCGGATCTAGTCTTTTTCTGAGCTTGTGAGTTTTGTTGCGGTTGTTTCGCTGGATTTTTCATTTTC
>NZ_JBQFQX010000032.1:0-14754 GCF_056537105.1 Ruegeria sp. CH11 | reverse complement strand
ACAGGCCGGACACACGACTGTACTGACAGACCATCGCAACTACAGAAATCTCTTGCAATGCAGGAGCCATCCACACACGACCTTGAGCACGGTCTTCAAATGCTGCGTCGCGGCCCGCATTGTCGACATTCGCCGCAAGAGCAAAAATTGATGTAGGTTGAACTCACAGACTGCGGACAATAGGTGTCGCGAGCGAGTTACTCCGGGCGCAAGTCCTAATAGCACAGATTAGATCGTCATACTTCTTGGTGTCGGTTAACTAACGGAGGCAAAAGGTAGCCACTTACCGACAACACTGGGCCAAGACTCATGGTGCTCGAAGGCGAATCCACGAGATACTCGAAGCCTCGTCGAACGTCAGCCGGTGAATGCTGCCCTCACTTCGGTGCGAAATTCGCCCAAACCCGTCGCTGATCATCGAGTTCTCTGCCAACAAGCCCTTCTTGGCAGAGAACTCAATGAACCCGGTTACACGCTCGACCAAAAAAGGTGGATGCCGCTCTTCAATTGGTGTCGATGGCCCCATAGCTGTAATTAGCAAATCGTCGGACTTAGCTATCGGTGCGCCGTCGAGGCTCTGCAGCGCCACGCCAGCCAGCGGACGATCAAGTGATACCCGAAGGCTGCCTACTTCTAGCGGCCCCGCTTCAAGATTGCCCGCGACCACCAGAGATCGCACAGTTTCGATCCAGATAACTCCACTACTGGGGTCCCTCCGGATTTCACCGGTGTCTGAAACGATGAGGCGAGTGGCGACATCTGGTGGCGATATGTCGTAGCTACGGTAAACTTCATCTGCTTCCTCTCGAGAAGGCTGAAGCCATGGCAATTCTTCGATCTCTGGAAGCTTTGTAATTAGCCGAGATCGCTCAGCCAACGCGCGGATCGCAGTGGATGTGCTGGCAGCATGGTGGGCTCCAAATAACACGCTTGCTTCCGGAGCAATAGCAACCACGCGCGACGCGACGGAGACGTCTCCTCGCCGATACAGCAGCGCTGCGACCGCCAATGGGCCGACAAGTGAAGCATCCTCCGCAATATGCCAATTGTGTGCGGCTCCGGTTGGTCCGAGAGCATCTTGTGCATAACCGTAGATAATAGGCGCATCCCAACCTTGGTACGCGGCGGCAGCGCCAAGGCAAAGCGGAGCCATAAAACGATCCGGTTCTGGCCATGGAGAAATATTCCACTCCGAGATCGTGAGCGGCTTGCCGGCCACCTGTGCCCCAGCGATCACCGAGATCATATCTGATTCTGTTGCGGGATCGGTTTGCGCAATCCCCCGCCGTCCATAGCTGTGCACATCGATAACGTCGCCCACTGTCAGCGATGGAAGGGCCGAGGCCCCCATTCCTCCCCATATGCTTGATGTGGCAATCAGACCCCTGAAGCCCAGCTCTCTGATCTCGGCCACCAGAGGTGCATAGAAGCGCTGCTCAAGGTCGTTAAGAAACTTCTTGGACACCCCATGCTCCCAAGACCTCCACACCTGACCTTTCGGAGTTCCAGTGGAAGCAGCAAATTCATCCGCAAGGGCCATGTAAAGCGCACTGTGCTTCGGGACGTTCTTGTCCGGCAGGAGCCGATTCCCAAAATGATAGGTGGCATCGTTTTCGTTGGAGATCATGACCGCAGCTACGGCTGGGTCATCCTTAAATGCCAATCCTGTGTGCGGGTTCAGATAGGAAAGGTAAGCCCTCTGAAACTCCGCCATTCGATCGCGGACGGACTTGTTGACGAAGTTGAACCCACGGATGTCGCCTTCGCCTTGCTCGATCTCACCCTCAAGTGCGATACCATCCGCGGCGCTGAAGCGGCGGCCCACATGAAGATCAAGCCAAGTGTAAATGCCTTCTGCCTTCAGGCAAGCGACCCATTGGCCGATGCGATCGAGCGCGAACGGGTCTAGCGAAAGGGTCTAGCGAAAGGGTATTGGGTGCTTCCATACCAAATACATTCGGGCTGACCCAGTGTGAGTCGTGATGATGCAGGCGCACGAGATTAAACCCAAGTGAGCCCAAGCGCTTGGCATGTCGACAAATCTGGACCGGTTCGGTGGAAAAGATTGCGTATGCCTGAATATTGGCGCCCCAGAACCTAATTGGAGTGCCGTCCGCCAATACAAGATCGGCACCCTGAGCCCTCACAGGACCGCGGAGACCAGCTGGCTTCTCGTTGAGAAAGCCCAAATTAATGGGAACCTTCGCGGCACTAAGTCGAAGCAGATCGGGTGCCTGCGCAAAAACTGTCAAACTGCATAATCCCGAAAGGAGCGTACTAACAACAAACGCGAGGCGGATTGAGCGACAACACATATGTAATAGTTTGGACAAGCCGAGATGCTTAGCCAAGAGAAGATCAGAGAAGGCAGCAAAAATTATGGTGAGGCCACGCGCAAAAAGTGTACAGCCTCACTTAGTCGATCGCCTCTCAAGTGACCAAAACAACAAATGAATGCGTCCGCTTCGGGCTCGAAACAGACGTTCTCCGCGCGCAGGATCAAAGACTGCTATCCGGCAGAAGTTATGGTTCGCTTTGTCCGCAGAGGAGCTCACCACTCAACCGGAGATCGTTTCACATAACACCGGTATTCAGCGACGTTCTCACTTTGTTATGGTGTCACCAATCATTCGGAGTTTGCAGAAAACTGCAATTCGACACGCCGTTCGAAGACCACCGCAGTGCGGACAAAGGCGTCTTTGCGCGGATGATGGCGGGTCTGGCCGCCGAGCACGGCGAACAGAAAACCGTCATGATCGACGCAACCTATCTCAAGGCCCACCGACGGGCGACCAGTATGGGCGTGAAAAAGGGGGGCGTGGCCGCCTGATCGGTCGGACCAAAGGCGGTATGAACACGAAGCTGCACACCGTCTGCGACAGCCAGGGGCGTCCGCTGAACCTCTTCGTCGCGGCTGGACAAGTCAGCGACTACATCGGGACCCGCGCTTTGGTGGGCAGTTTGCCAAAGGTTGAATGGCTGCTGGGAGACCGAGGATATGATGCCGACTGGTTTAGAGAAGCGTTGAAAGACAAACGGATACGCGCCTGTATCCCCGACCGGAAGCAGAGAAAGAAGCCGGTGAAGTATGACAAGCGCCGCTACAAACGCCGCAATCGGATCGAGATCATGTTCGGCAGGCTGAAAGACTGGCGACGCGTGACAACTCGATACGACAGATGCCCAAAGGTCTTCCTCTCAGCCATCGTCCTTGCAGCAACCATCATCTATTGACTATGAGTCCTGACCCTAGCCAGACTCTTGCCCAACGGTTTCGTTCAGGCGAACTGCTGCCGAACATAGCGAATGAACAAGGAATATCGCAGAAGCTCCTTGTCAAAATATTCCAGGCAACAGGCACAAAGCTATCCAAGGGGCGCCGCCGCCCCGTGTACGACGATGCAATAATCGCACTGCGATACGCCGAAGTAAAATCCGTACGCAGAGTTCAGATTGAATTTGGCATGTCGTGGGCGACGGAAAACAAGATCGTACGAGAATTAGACCTCAAATAGACGGATACACTGTCATCAGCGCTCGCGCGAATTCCAGTGGTTGGGCGGAAAGCTGTCTTTCGCTGCATCTGCAATGGGGAGCTTTCTCCAGCACAAAGCAGACATTGAATTTTGTCAAAGGCAGGGTGGATAACACTTAGGCGCGAGGAGGTCCGCCAAAACCAATGGTTGGCTATCCAAGAAGAGGCTTCGTATCTAGCTAAGATTTAAGCGTCGCCAAGCCTCACAATTTGAACTTTCCGGGGAAAAGCCCACCTAAGAACCTTCTTATTAGATCGACAGAGCGACGTCGCGAAAATCCCTGCATATCAGTAAGGTAGTTTACCCACATACCTTCCAGCAATGCCAGCGTTCCGCTGGCGGCATCGTCCACCAAGTCTGGGTCACGCCCGGTTTGTTGCGCTATCTCCAAGAACGCAAGCCGCAAGGTTTCAACAAGTCTGTGATCCTGAGTGCTGCTGTAACGGGCAATGCCTGGGTGTGAGCTTGCGATACCTCGGAAAGCATGCCAGATTTTCGTACTTTTTGGATTCAATAAAGCTTCGGACAGATCCGCCTCGATAACAGCCATCACTCGGTCTTCAGGCGATGCATCCAAGCCTAGATCGGTCAATCTGTCCATCTCGGCATAATACTCAGTACTGAAATGCTGAGCCGCTGCGGTCAGCAGATTGTCCTTCCCCCCGAAATGCAAATGGATCATTCCGCGTGATAAACCGGAACGCTCGCAGATGCGGCTGACCGACGTATCGGTAACTCCAATATCAGCAATAGTGTCCAATGTTGCCATGATCAGAAGCTGCCGATTGGCCTCTGGGTCACGCTTCGAACTACGCTTTCGTCCTTTGAATTCTGTCGCTCTATTCAATGATTCCATTGGCTTAGGGTCTTCTAATTTGGGCGGTTCACAGGAAGATTGACACGAAAGGCCTTTCTGGCGCAACATTAAATGGACGATCGTCCATTAGTGGCTCGTAAATCCAAGAAGGGGATATGGTGATTTTTCGCAGCGAAGCGTCCCGGGGTTTTACCCTCAGCGCACCGGCCACGGCTTACGTGGGGTTTCTGGTGGCAGCGCCTTTAGTGATCTTGATTGCCTATTCTTTCTGGACCCAAACCTACGTAACGCTCGACAAGACACCGACGCTGAAAAACTATAGCGAGGCATTTGCTGATCCGCTGGTTCGACACTTAATGCTAAGGTCGATCTGGATTGCCGGAGCAGTTACGGTAGTCACTGTCGCACTGGCCTATCCCATCGCGTATTTTATCGCGATGAAGGCCCGGAAAAAGACCATCTGGCTTCTGCTCATCACCATTCCGTTCTGGTCCAGCTATCTGTTGCGTGTGTTTGCCTGGAAACTCATCCTTGGGTTCAACGGGGTGATGAATTCTGCGCTGCTGATGCTTGGTCTGATCGACGAACCGCTCGACTTCTTGCTCTATAATGAATTCGCCGTCGTGCTGACGCTTGCCCACGCCTGGGCACCTTTTGCGATCCTGCCGATCTATGTCTCGTTGCAGAAGATCGATCCGAGCCTATTGGAGGCCGCCACCGACCTCGGCAACAGCCCTTTGCAACGCTTCATGCGGGTGACGCTGCCGCTGACGATCCCGGGGATAATTGCTGCTTGCCTGATCATCTTCATCCCCACTGTCGGTGACTATGTGACCCCGGCACTCGTCGGCGGATCGGACGGGAAGATGATTGCTAATCTTATTCAGGTGCAGTTCGGTGCCGCCAACAACTGGCCCCTCGGAGCTACGTTGTCGCTGATCGCAATGCTGTCGGTTGGCTTCGTCGCCATTGTGTTTGTCATTACCGCCACCCGGCTTGGGAGGCGGATCAAATGAGACGTCCTTCAACGCTGACAGCCTACGCTTTCCTCTACCTGGTATTTTTGTACCTGCCGGTCCTTTTCCTGCCGTTGTTCTCGTTCAACAGCGGCACAATCGTTGCCTTTCCGATCAAGGGTTGGACGCTGGACTGGTATCGGAAGCTGGGCGAGCAGGATACATTGATCCAGGCCCTTTGGAATTCACTTGGCGTCGGCACGGTCGTTGCAATTCTATCCACGGCTATGGGGCTCTTTGCCGCTCGCGCCTTTGTTCGCTATCGGTTTAGGGGTCAGCGTGCGGCTGAAGGGCTGGTGATGCTGCCTTTGGTTATTCCGGGTATTATCGTGGCCTCGTCAATGCTGGTCCTGTTTCTGTTTCTCGGTCTCAAACCGTCTTTGCTGACCGTTGTTCTGGGCCATACGTTCCTCGCCTTGCCGTTTTCCGTTTCGATCTTGAAATCTGCCTTTGATGACTTTGACGCATCGCTGGAAGAGGCATCTTACGATCTGGGCGTCGGCGTGTTCGAAACCTTCCGCCGCGTGACGCTGCCAGTCGTTTCCCCCGGTATCATAGCCAGCATGCTGGTCACTTTTACGGTCAGCTTCGATGAGTTCGTCCTCGCCTTTTTCCTGTCAGGTAACCAGCCAACCCTCCCGGTCTATATCTGGAGCCAGATCCGTTTCCCCGCCAAGCTTCCCAATGTGCTGGCGCTTGGCTCCATCTTGCTGCTCACCTCGGTTCTGCTTTTGGTATTGGCCGAGTATTTCCGCCGCCGCTCATCTGCATCAGAGGTCCGATGACAGTCAGAAATATCATAGAACTCAGGGGCGTCGAGAAACGCTATGGCACTTTCCTAGCGGCTAGCGGGATCAACCTCGATCTCAAAGAGGGCGAATTTTTCTCGCTTCTCGGCCCATCGGGATGCGGCAAGACCACGGTATTGCGGATGATCGCGGGTTTCCAGGAACCGACCGAGGGCACCGTGCTGATCGATGGTCAGGATATGGAAGGTGTCCCAGCCAACAACCGGCCAACAAACATGGTCTTTCAAAGCTACGCCATCTTCCCGCACTTGAACGTTGGGAACAACGTGGCCTATGGACTACGGGGCAAGGCACCTAAGGCTGAGATCGACCAGCGCGTAGCCGAAGCCCTAGAAATGGTCGAGCTGGGCGGTCTTCAGGATCGCGGTGCAAGCGAGTTATCGGGTGGGCAGCGGCAAAGGGTAGCGCTCGCGCGCGCGCTGATCATGCGACCCAAAGTGTTGCTGCTGGATGAGCCTTTGTCAGCTCTCGACAAGAAGTTGCGCGAACAGATGCAGTTTGAAATGCGCAATTTGCAGCAATCGCTTGGTATCACCTTTGTGATGGTCACACACGACCAATATGAGGCGATGACCATGTCAGATCGTATTGGCGTGATGTTTAATGGACGGCTCAAGCAGGTGGACACGCCAACCACGCTTTATGCCCGTCCTTGTGATCAGCAAGTGGCCAGTTTCATCGGTGAAATGAACATACTGCCTGCTCAGTTGTTGGGTGAAACCGGCGATATGTTGTCGATCGACGCAGCCGCCTTCGGGCGGATTGAGATCGAGAGAAATCCCAACGTTGTAACCAGCAGTAAAGACATGAACATCGGTATTCGCCCGGAACAATTGGAAATCTCTGCTGAAAAGCCCGAAGACTACCCGTCAACGGTCCAAGGCACTGTCAGCAACGTCGCCTTCTATGGCGAGAACATTCACTACCACATTCAGGTGGCGGGAGCTGACAAACCAATCTCGGTATCGGTTCCGAACTATTTTCACACGGTCGATTTCAAGCGCGGAGACGTAGTTTGGCTGGGGCTTCAGGGGGCCAGCGTGATCGATCTTGGAACAGACACAAAGTAAAACAGTGGGAGGATAGAATGAAACTTAAGAGAATTGCGGCCTTCGCATGTGCGACGGCGATTTGTACGGGAAGTGCCAGTGCCAATGGCGCTGATCTTACGGTTTTTGACTGGTCGGGATATGAAGATCCCGGGTTCTTTGCCAGCTACATGGAAAAGTACGGGAATGAGGCGCCAAGCTATTCTTATTTCGGGAGTCAGGAGGAAGCCTTTACGAAACTAAGTTCGGGTTTCACAGCTGATCTGGCGCATCCTTGTTCCGACGCGGTCCGGAAATGGGTCGCGGCCGATTTGATCCAACCGCTGGACGAAAGCAAGCTGACAAATTGGGCCGATGTGCTGCCTGAGATCAAGGAAGTGGACGCCATCGTACTGGACGGCCAGCTTTACATGTTGCCGTTCGAGTGGGGGAACACGGGCCTTATCTATCGCACCGACAAAATCTCAGGCGATGACATCTCGCTGCAACTGCTGGCTGATCCGGCCTATGCGGGCAAGATCGCCATCCCGGATGCCGCATCGTCTGCATATGCTTTGGCAGCGCTGGCTACTGGAAATGCCGACAATTACACGAATCTGAGTGACGAACAGTTCAAGGAAGCATCTGATTTCCTGCGCTCGATCCACCCGAACATGCGCTTTTACTGGTCAGATGCGGGTCAGTTCGATCAGGCAATGACCAGTGGTGAGATCGAACTGGGCTGGGCCTGGAACCAGTCCGAACTGAACCTGATCTGGAACGAAGTGCCTGCCGCCATGATGCGTGACGTCGACAAAGGTATCGCGACCTGGGCGTGTGGCTACGTGCATCTGAAATCTTCGACGACACCTGTCGATCAGGTCTACGATCTGTTGAACGCGCTCTCCGATCCTGCCAGCGGCCAGTACATCATCGACAATTGGGGCTACCCACATTCCAACGCAAAAGCGTTCGAAATAGCCGATCAAGCCAACATCGAAGCCTATGGTTTCTCTGATCCCAAGAGTTTCTTCGAAGGCAGCTTATTCTTTGATGCGGTGAATCCCGAGCTTGAGGCGAAAATGCTGTCTGAATTTGAACGGATCAAAGCCGGCTTCTAACACAACTCCATTTCCGGGGCCTTTCGGTTCCGGATCCCAAATACAGGAAAACGCGTGAACATGTTGGACGCGAACCCATATGCTCTGCTTTTTGAACCGGTCCAGATCGGTCCGGTGACAGCCAGGAACCGCTTCTATCAGGTGCCCCATTGCACCGGGCTGGGGCACCTCCGTCCACGGGCGGATGCTGCCGTTCGCGGGATGAAAGCCGAAGGCGGGTGGGCGGTGGTTTCAAATCAGGAGACTGAGATCCACCCAACCTCAGACTTGTCTCCTTATGCCGAGGGACGGTTATGGGACGGGCGCGATGTGCCCGCGTTGCGGCTGATGACGGATGCGGTACATGCGCATGGTGCGCTGGCGGCCATTCAGCTGGTTCACAATGGCAATCATGCGCAGAACCTGCTGACCCGCGCTCCGGTTCTTGCTCCTTCCGAGATGTCCGTCGATACAACGCATCCCAAGCAGGCGCAGGCCATGGATAAGTCCGATATTCGCGAATTCCGCCGCTGGCACCGCGAGGCCGCTTTGCGTGCGAAAGACGCCGGATTTGACATCATATACGTCTATGCCGGGCACAATATGACATTGGCGCAGCACTTTATGTTGCCGCATATGAACCAGCGTAGTGATGAATACGGCGGGTCGCTTGAAAATCGGGTACGTCTGACACGCGAATTGCTGCAGGATACTCACGAAGCGGTGGGTGACAGCTGCGCCGTGGCGTTCCGCTTTGCCATTGACGAGATGATGGGCGTCAGCGGCATGCAGGCCGCGGAAGAAGGCCGCGCCGTGGTCGAGATTTTGTCCGACCTCCCGGATCTCTGGGATGTGAATGTAGCCGACTGGTCCAATGACAGTGCGACGACCCGTTTTCAGCCAGAAGACGGATATCAGAACGCGTTTCTGTCACACGTCAAACAGATCACCCGGAAACCTGTGGTTGGTGTCGGGCGCCTGACATCCCCCGACATGATGCTGTCGATGGTCAAAAAGGGAATTGTCGACCTTATCGGAGCCGCACGACCTTCCATCGCGGACCCGTTCATTCCGAAAAAGATTGAAGAGGGCCGCATTGACGAAATCCGCGAATGCATCGGCTGCAATATCTGCGTTTCATCCGACAATCTGGGCATCCCGATCCGCTGCACTCAAAACCCCACGATGGGTGAGGAATGGCGGCGCGGTTGGCACCCCGAGATCATCGCGCCGAAGAAGAGCAACGCGGATACTTTGGTCATTGGCGGTGGCCCTGCAGGTCTTGAATGCGCTACGCAGTTGGCAAGGCGAGGATATCAAGTGACCTTGGCCGAGGCGTCAGCCGAATTGGGCGGGCGGGTTACGAAGGAAAGCAAACTTCCCGGCCTCGCAGCCTGGTCCCGCGTCGTCGACTACCGCCTGAATGACCTAAGGCAGCGCGGCAACGTTCAGTTGTTCACTGACAGCAGACTTGATGGCGATCAGGTGGCAGAGCTAGGCGTCGAACACGTCTTTGTTGCCACTGGCAGCCATTGGCGCACCGACGGCATCGGCCGTGGCACACAACGCCGTATGCCTCAGATCGAGCAAAGCGCCAAAGTGTTGACACCTGATGACATCATGAACGGTCGTCTGCCTCCGGATGGGCCGGTGATGATCTATGATGATGACCACATCTATCTGGCAGGGGTGATCGCCGAAAAACTGGCAACCGCGGGATACCAGGTGGTTTTTGTCACGCCGGAGAGTTTGGTCTCAGCTTACGCCGTCAATACTTTGGAGCAGCCGCGCATTCAGGCCCGGCTGATCGAGCTCGGCATAGACATTCGCTGCAATCAGGTGCTGACGGCGGTTGAAGGTGGCATGGCGCGCATCGGTTGTGCCTTTACCGGTCGCGAAACGGATATTCCGTGTGCCTCGACAGTTCTGGTCACCGAGCGCCATCGAGAGACAGCGCTTTATGACAGCTTGCGCGGTCTCGGGTTGAAGACCCTTGAACTTATTGGCGATGCCGCTTCTCCGGGACTGATCGTCGACGCAGTCTTCTCGGGTCATCGCGCCGCCCGCGACTTTGAACGCCCCAAGGCAGAAGCAGACAAGGACTGGTTTCGCCGCGAGATAATCGATTTGGAGGAAACGTGATGAACAGCCGACCGTTTGAGTTGGATGCGTTGATAGCCTCGCACCAGTACGGCCACGCCTTACCGCGCGGTTTCTATACCTCGCAAGACATCTATAATTATGACATCGCCCAGGTCTGGAACCGCAACTGGCTTTGGGCAGGGCATGTCAGCCAAATCCCAAACCCCGGTGACTACTTCCTGTTCGACTATGGCCCGGAGAGCATTATCGTTGTTCGCGACCGCGAAGGCGAAGTTTGCGCTCATTTGAATGTCTGTCGCCATCGGGGTTCTCGCGTTTGCACCGAACAGTCCGGCAACGCCCGTGTTCTTGTTTGCCCCTACCACGCCTGGACATATGAGCTATCGGGTAAACTTCGTGCGGGCCACAATATGGGGGAACATTTTGACCCATCCAAATTCGGGCTTTTTCCCGTTCAGGTGAGTGTCTTCAAAGGGCTGATCTTTGTCTGTGCCGATGCTGATACACCATCGCTTGATCCTGTCCTCAACCAACTTTCGCCACTTGTCGAGCCTTATGGCTTTGACGATCTGAAAGTAGCGCATACGGCGTCATTTCCCGTTCCCGCGAATTGGAAACTGGCGGTTGAGAACTATCTTGAGTGCTACCATTGCGGGCCAGCGCACAACGAATATTCCCGTTCTCATAGCCTGAAGTCGCCGCAAGACATGGCTGGTTTGGTTGAACCGCTAAAGGCAAAAGCTGTGGAAGCCGGGCTGTCACCTGATGAGTTGGCGCTTGTCGGCGACGCTGCGCCCACCCCGTTCACCAGCGGGTACTATCGGCGCTATCCACTTTATCCAGGCTACAAAACCGGCAGCAAATCGGGAGAGGCGCTTGCGCCATTGCTTGGAACGTTGAAAGGTTTCGACGGTGGCGCAACTGACTTTGACATTGGTCCATTGAACTGGTTCCTGATCTATTCGGATCACATGGTCGGCTATCGCTTCATTCCGCGGGGCCTGCAGGAAACCGACATTCAGGTGGTCTGGCTGGTTCGCGCTGACGCCGAAGAAGACCAAGACTATGACAAAGAAGACCTGACCTGGCTTTGGCATGTCACATCTATGGATGACGAACGTATCATTCGCCACAACCAGTCCGGCGTAAATTCTCAATACTTCCAACCGGGCCCCTTGGGCGAGATGGAAACCTCGATCCAGGACTTCTACGATTTCTATTTCAACATGATCAGCCCGGAACCAGAACAAAGGATGTCCGGTCATGGCTGAGGCAAAATCACGCCGTCGCGGCGGCGGCGGGCGCGCCGCGCGCATAAAGGTTCAACAGGCAACCACGGGCAATGAGGCCGTACGTGGAGGCCTAAGTGGCGGACGCTATAAACCGCTGACACAAGCAGATATGGAGAACATCCATCAAGCGGCCTTGACCGTTCTGGAAAACACCGGCGTTACCGACCATTTCCCGGAATTGCTTGATCTGGTGCTTCCCAAAGGCGCGGTGATGAACGACCTCAATCGGCTGTGCTTTCCCCGCGCGCTGATGGAAGACATCCTGGCTGGCGCTGCCAAGGAGTTTTATGTCTATGCCCGCGGTGAGCGTGAAGGCAAAGACGACATGCATTGCTCGGCAGAGAGCGTTTACTTCGCCAACTCTGGCACCGCCGTCACGACCTTTGACTCGCACACCAAGTCCTATCGCCCATCGGTTCTGCGTGATGTCTATGACTTTACCCGACTAGTGGACCGCTTGGACAACATCCATATGCTGGGCGACACAGTTTTGGCCACCGATGTGACCGATGATTTCGCTCACGATATGAACACCATATATGCAATGCTCGCAGGTAGCCAAAAGCCTGCCTGTCTGACCTTTCGCGACCGCAGTCATATCCCGCATGCCATCCGCATGTTTGATTTGGCTCAGGGTGGCGAGGGGGCTTTTATGAAAAAGCCAAGCGTCATTTTTGGCGGCTGCCCCATGGTTTCGCCCTTGCGGATCGGCAAGGAAAATATGGAAATCCTGATTGATACCGCCAAACTTGGCTTGACAGTCGATCTGGCTGTGCCTCCGCAGGCCGGGGCCACAGCCCCCGCGACGCTTGCGGGAACACTGGTTCAAACCGTGGCCGAAACGTTGGCCTGTGTTGCGATCGTGAACCTCATCACACCAGGTTGTCCTATCTGCTTTGCTGCGTGGCCCTTTATCACCGATCTGCGCAGCGGGTCTTTCACCGGAGGCAGCGGCGAACAGGCTCTCATAGGGGCGGCAGCCATTCAGATGGGCAATTTCTATGGCCTTCCCACATCCGTTGGCGCAGGCATGACCGACGCCAAAATACCCGACGCGCAATACGGATTGGAAAAGGCGCTGACCTTCACGCTTGCCGCTCATGCCGGAGCCAATCGCCTATGCGAGTTCGGTGGTATGATCGGCAGCTTGATGGGATGCAGTTTTGAAAGCATGGTTATCGATGACGAAGCGGGCGGTATGATCCTGCGATCGTTGCGCGGGATAGAGGTAACGGATGAAACCATGGCAGTGGATGTGATCCACCAGTGCGCCATCGATCCTGGTCACTTCCTCGGCAACCCACACACGCTGAACTATATGAACAGCGAGTTCGTCTACCCGCGGCTTATGGATCGTGAGCGTACAGATACATGGGAAAACGAAGGCAAAACTGATCTGATGGACCGCGCCCGTGACAAGGCCAATTCCATTCTCGACAACCATTTCCCCAACTACTTCGGTGCCTCAGACGCTCAGGTTCGTGAAGAGTTCCCAATTGTGATGAGCGCAGAAAGCATGGCCCGCCGTGGATAATTCAAACGCCAAGCAATGGGACAACGATCACTTCCTTCACCCGTGGGAAGGGATGGCAACTTTGCGCGAGAACGACCGGACATTTATCGAGGGTGCCAGCGGCATCCATGTGGTGAACGAACAAGGCGAACGCTTGATCGACGGGCCGGGAGGCATGTGGTGCACCCAGATCGGTTATGGACGAGAGGAGATGGCCGAGGCCATGGCTGAGCAAGCGCGTAACCTTGCCTATTTCTCGCCCTTCAACAACGCCAACTCGACCGCTGCCCGGTTCGCACGCGAAATCGCCAAACGTGCGCCGGGCGATTTGAACAATGTCTTTTTTACCACCGGTGGTTCCACTGCGGTGGATACGGCTATCCGATTTGTCCATTTTCGAAACAATCTTATGGGTCGTCCCGAGAAAAAGAAAATCATTTCAAGGCAAAAGGCCTATCATGGAAGCACCTACTTGGCGGCCAGCGTCAGTGGAAAAGAGCGTGACAGGCTTTGGCTCGACAAGGCCGATGACCTCGCACATTTCCTGCCGGACGTGAATCCGCTCTACCGCGCACCTGGTCAAAGCGAAGTGAGCTTTCTGAACGAGAAAGTTTCCGATCTTGAAAATGCCATTGTGGCGCTTGGTCCAGAAAATGTTGCCGCTTTTATCGCTGAACCGGTCCTGGCGTCTGGTGGTGTGATCGTGCCGCCAAAAGGATATCACGAAGGCTGTTTAAACATCTGCAGGAAGTATGATGTTCTGTATATCTCCGACGAAGTGGTGACAGCTTTCGGGCGATTGGGTCATTGGTTTTCGTCAGAGTCTGTTTTCGGCATCCAACCAGACATAATCACTTGCGCCAAAGGAATGACCTCTGGGTACGCGCCGATGGGTGCCGCGATAATCTCTGACCGCTTGATCGCAGACGTTGCAGGGAAAGGTGCGACCTTCTCAAATGGTTACACCTATTCTGGTCACCCGGTCAGCGCGGCTGCGGGATTGAAAAGCATGGAGATTTTTGAACGAGAAAAGCTACTCGAACACGTTCGAAAAGTCGCTCCGATATTTCAAGATCAACTGCAGCAGTTACGTCACGTTGACATCGTTGCCGATGTGCGCGGGATGGGTTTGATGGGGTGCGTTCAATGCTCGGTTGATGGTGATCCTCAGAGCGATTTGGGTCGCGACTACGAGATTGGTGGCCAGATCGATATTGAATGCCAAAAACGTGGGTTATTGGTTCGACCTGTGATCAACATGTGTGTTCTTTCACCGCCCCTTATCATTGGCGAAAGTGAAATTAAGAAGATGTTTTCTATCTTGCGCGAAGGGCTTGAAGCGACAAGAACGTGGCTTGTTGGAATCAGAGACCAATGAAGAGCAGGCACAACGGTTGCGTATGTCCACAGAACGAGATGCCTCTGCAGCATTTGGATTCCGTTCCAAATGTCGTGTGTGGATGGCTCCTGCATTGCAAGAGATTTCTGTAGTTGCGATGGTCTGTCAGTACAGTCGTGTGTCCGGCCTGTTTGCGTGGCG
>NZ_JBQFQX010000031.1:0-15464 GCF_056537105.1 Ruegeria sp. CH11 | reverse complement strand
GGTGGCTCCTTTCCCAGCAGTCGATAACAACTGCACTTTGGCACGTTCGATGCCGGTGGAGCAGGAGCCATCCACCTCATCCGATATGGGCTCATTCCGGACATCGGTGCCGTTGCAGCACAGGCCCCTACCCCGCCGTCAGCTGAACGCGTAGACGGCCCTTTCCGGACCTTATTAGACCAACACTAGTTTTGAATTTGGCCCACACGCGATTTTAGCCATTGAGAATGTAGGGACGCAGTCTTTACGTTGGCGCTACAGCATTCCGCACTTTTACTTGACAAAATCAAGCAACTCCATATTACTTGAATTTGTCAAGTAAATGGGATTGCAATATGGATCACATCTCGACAATTCGCGCCTTCAATCGGTTCTACACACAGAGGATGGGTTTGTTCTCCCCCGACTACGGCGGTAGTGGAATGAACCTCACAGAACTGCGGGTTTTCTATGAGATCGGAGTGCAAAATGGCTCAACTGCCCGGTTGATCGCCAATGCCCTGGACCTCGACGAAGGCTATGTCAGTCGTATCCTGAAGAACTTTGAGCGATCCGGATGGATTCTAAGAAAACCTTCTGAACATGATGCACGGCAAAAGGAACTTCATCTTACTGAATCTGGGCACCAGAAGTTTAGCGAGCTTGTCGACCGGATGGCGCTTGAGGTCCACAAGCGATTGGATGGGGCAGATGCAGGGCGCGTCGCCCGGGCTTTGGAGCAGGCGGTGAGATCATTTGACCTGCCGGGTCCAGTCGAGTTTCGCGAATTGACCCCAGGCGACGCCGGATGGGTCGTCAATCGGCACGCCGAGACCTATTACACGGATTATGAATTTGATTACCGCATGGAAATGCTCGTCATGCAAATCCTGGCGGCTTTTTTGCCGGTCCAAGGCATTGATGGAAACCGCGCCTTTATTGCTCATATCGGCGAGATGCGGCTGGGATCAATTTTTTGCATGAATACAGAAGAACCCGGCGTTGCGAAACTGCGATTATTCTTTCTGGAACCCGAGGCCCGCGGAATGGGCTTGGGCAAGCGTTTACTGACGATCTGTCTGAATCACGCGCGTGCGTCAGGGTTCAAACGCGTGACGTTAATGACCCACGAGACACAGGTAGTCGCGCGCGCGCTCTACGCTAGATTCGGATTCACTTTGACAGAGCGCGTTTCCGGGTATCACTTTGGTAGTGAGAGCGTGCAAGAAACCTGGGACCTCACACTTTGATCTCACAACTGGGCTTTGCGCTCAGTGCGGCCGCGCATAGACAACCAGACATTCGCTGTACGGCGTCGCTTGAGCAAAATGAGCTCGGTGCGGTCCTTGGAGCAGTGCTAGCACGTAGGCACGGCAAACCTACGCTCGGATAGTGACGGCCCTTACCAGCCATTCATCGTGTCAAACAACGCCGCAGTGCGGTCTCACCGAACCGGCCATTCGCTGCGCCCGCGAGATAATTGCGTGACCTGAGGTCGGGAGTGCGGACAAAGTCCGAATTCGCTGCGGTTGCTCGAACGACAGCTGCTGGCGGGTTGCGACGCCAACGCCCTGCTGGTCGGGCGGGAAAGGTACTTGCACTGCGATTACAAAATTCTTTGCTACCCGTCGTGAATGGGGACCAACGTACATCGATCATCGTTGGGTGATAATTCCGGTTCTCAAAATGTGGTTCTGGGTGCAACTTTCCTTAGCCAAATAGATTATTTTAGTCGTGTAGTAAAACTTTCAAACTCCGCGTCCGAGATTGTTGCGCACTCGTATGGGCCTGGAAATTGCTCCTCTTCAACAGATTCTCTGAACGCCGAAAGTGCGACTCGGCGGTGGTGATTTATCTGTTCATACAGTGAATTGAGATCGCCAAAGGCACGCGCATGGCGCGGGCTTTCGGGTTGCTCCCCGCATACGTCATTCTGAAATAGGTAGATAATGTCTGCACTGGGGCCCGATCCGAGTGAGGACGTTATCAGAGATGTGCGGGCGGAAATCTCAGCCATTACTCGGTCACAGATAACTTCAGCCTCTACCGAAAAGGCTCCGGCATCTTCCATTGTGCGGAACGCATTCCAAAGCGCGATAGCCTCGTCCGCAGTTTTGCCAACGGCACGCAGGCCGCCCCGCCAAGTGGATTTGCGAGGAACCAGGCCAAGATGACACATCACGGGGATATCTTCGCGCGCTAAAAGTTCAACAATGTGCGGCCCTCTTGCCGTGTAGATGCTGTCGGCACCATCCTTCATGGCCGCAAACGCGGCGGTCAGCACGTCACTTTCGGTTGCAAAGCCCGGGAGACCGAGTGCAGCGGTGAAGAACAATTCAGGCGCGCCTTGACGCACGGTGGACGTGTTGTGGGCATTGCCCATGATCAAGTCAATTCCGGCATCTTTCGCGGCTGCTGCCTCTTCGGTTGTATTCGCCGTTGTCTGAACCAGCTTGCGTATACCCTTCAGCGCACGCAGGTCGGACGCGGTGTAGTTTCTAACTGAGAACTTCGCGTCCCAGTCGTAGATCCGTTTCATGGCATCACCCGATATCGATAAAAACATCTCCGCCTTCGACCTTGACGGGATAGGTTTTCAGGTTCACACAGACCGGTGAGCGCTTTGCCTCGCCGGTGCGATAGTCGAATTGGCCGTTGTGCAAGGGGCATTCGATCAGATGATCGATCACCAGACCGTCTTCCAGATGCACTTCTTCATGGGTGCACAGGCCGTCGGTGCAGTAAAATTCGTCCTCCGGGCTTCGGTAGATGGTAAAGGTACGATCGCCATTGTCGTAACGGATTAGATCTTCAGTTTCGATGTCATCGCAAGCGCAGGCGCGGGTCCAGTTCGTCATGGGCTTTCCTGTATTCCGGGGAGTGGGTCACTCGGCCGCTATGGCTGTTGGTCGAGTGTATTCTGGGCTGGGGTTAGCGTCCTTGGGCAGCAACGGCTTGCGGTCGACAAAGTAGAACGGATCGCGCCGCTGGATCAGAATGGCCGGGAGCATCTCGCGAAACGCGGTCAGTGTTCCCGCGTACGTTGGTGGGCAATCGCCTTTGATTTCTTCGTGCAAGGCCGGGAGATTGTAGAATGGAACCATGGGATACATGTGGTGTTCGACATGGTAGTTCATGTTCGAATATACGAAGCGGAAGAACCGGTTCATGTAGACGGTTCGCGAGTTCAATCGGTGATCCGGGACGTCCTCTGCCAGCCCGGCATGCTGCAGTGATGCCAGCAAGTGATGCAGCCACGAACCATAAAACGTCGGTCCGCCGATCAGCACAATGGGCAGCCATGATTGCAGCACCATTGCCAAAGCAAATGTCATTGCGAGGATTGCGAGGTGAACACGCGACGCCAAGAACGCCTTAGAACGGTCGGCTTCGATCAGGAAGGTTTTCTGATCTTTGGTCAAACGACCAGCCGACAACCGAAACATCTTCTTCAATTCATTCCAGCCAGATTGCAGATGCAGCATGTTCCATAGGATGTTGAGTGGATGCGGAGGCCGGGGAAACGCAATCTCGGGGTCTTTTCCGACGATCACCGTGTCCGTGTGATGGCGTGTATGGCTCCACCGCCAAAGATAGGGGTTTTTCAGCGACATAAATGAGGCCAGCTGATAGGCTGCAGTGTTCAGCCAAGGCGTTTTGAATACAGTTCCATGGCAGCATTCATGCCAACGGCTGTCGGCACAGGATCCATAAAACACCCCGTAGAGGATGACAGACGGCACTGCCCACCACCTGCCCCAGGTCAGAATGACCAGAGCACCGGTTGCCAACACCAATCCCAGCCAGATCCCGTAGTCGATCAGGGCCGGAGCATCGCGGCGCTTCATCAGTTCCTTCATCCGTTTCCGGGGGACTGGAGTAGAATACCACTGTTTAGGTGCAAAGCTTGGACCGCTGTCCCGGCCCGTCAGCGAATAATCCCGCCAAGGAAGGGTATTGTCCTTCAGCACATCAGGTTCCTTTTCTACATTGCTGTTGCCGAGCAGAACCGAGGAGCGCCTGAAACGTCAAACCTGTCGTGATATTTTCTATCATTTCTCTCACAATATTCTGTAAAATAGGTGATACGTTTTATCATGGAGCGTGCTATGGCCCGTGTCACACTCAAAGACGTCGCAGAAAAGGCGGGGGTAGGCGTCGCAACAGTAGACCGCGTTCTGAATGCGCGCGCGCCGGTTACTGCGGCGACATCTGCGCGGGTTCTTTCAGCGGCAGAAGCGTTGGGGTATCGCTCGGCAGGTTTGTTGCGGCGCCGGGTTGAGGAGATGGCTCCAGCAAAACGGCTGGGCTTTATTCTTCAAAAGGAAAGCAAGTGGTTTTATCGCGAATTGGCAATCGAGTTGCAGCAAAAAGCAGAGCAGTTGCGCAGTATCCGGGCAAATGTTGTGGTCCGGTATGTAGAAAGCCTGTCGCCGTCCGAGCTTGCAACTGCGATTGACGAAATGCGCGGCAAGGTAGACGCCATAGGCTTGGTTGCGATTGATCACCCGGAGATCAATCGTGCAATCGCCAGCGCGGATGTCCCTGTCATTGCATTGCTCTCGCCCCTGTCTTCGCCGCACATTACTGCCTATGTCGGGATCGACAGTCGAAAGGCGGGGCGGACGGCAGGTTGGGCGATGGCGCGTCTTGATCGAACCGAAGGCGCGGTTGCCATCCTTATCGGGTCGCACAGGTATTTGGGGCACGAAGCGCTTGAGAGCGGCTTCAGAAGCTACATGCGCGAATTTGCACCGCAGAAACCGCTTCGAGACTCTGTGGTGTATCTGGATGACGCCGCGGTCGCATATGAAGCGACAGCAGAATTGCTGCGGGCCAACAAAGACCTCTCCGGCATCTATCATTGCGGAGGCGGGGTGACCGGAGCATTGAAAGCGCTGCGCGAGGCAGGGCAATCGCGGGAAGTTGTCTACATCTGCCATGAACGGACACCGGTTACCGAAGCTGCGCTTGCCGATGGCAGCATCGATTTGGTGATCAACAATCCGCTGGATCAGGTTGCTGATCGCGTGACTCAGATGATGTCTCGGTGTCTGACTGGAAAACCAATTCAGGGACAGGTTGGGGTTATTCCCTTCGATCTCTGCACATCAGAAAACTTGTGAACATCAGCCGAAAGTGGCGCCGTTGATGTTTTCACGGGTGATGACTTCAACTGGAACGACCTCTGCCTGATGGGAGCGGTTTTCCAGTGTCGCGATCAGGGTTTGTACGGCTTGTTCGGCGATCCGTTGCATATTCTGATGGATGACAAGATCCATTGATCCGTCCAGCAGGTAGTTTCTCGTCTTCGGCGTAAGGTTGTGGCCGATCAGCATGATTTCTCCCGTCAAATCGCGATCAGCCAGAGCCGCAACAATGCCTTCGTTGCCACCGCCGACGTTATAAATGCCCAGCAGCCCAGGATGTTCGTCCAGCATCTGGCCCACCACCACGCGATTTTCCTGCACATCATCGTGGCCGATATAGGCACCCACAACGCGGAGGTGGCTGAAATCCCTTCGCAAGGCTGACCGAAACCCCATCTCTCGATCCGAATGGTTGCGATATAGTTGCTCGCCGGAAATCACGCCGACGGTTCCGGATTGCCGTAGCATCCGACCCATAAAATATGCCGCTGTTCGTCCTGCGGCCATGTTGTCCGTCCCGACAAATTGGCCCAGAACGGGGCTGATCAGATCGGAAACGACAGGTATGCAGGGAATATTCAAACCGTGCAGCTCTTCAACTGCATCGCGAACCCGCGGATCATCCAAGGCCTGAAAGCCAACTGCATCAATTCCCTGCCCGGCGCAGGCTCTCAGCTTTCGCGCCAACACAGATGGTTCCAGTTTCGTGGAAAAGACACACTCGACAGTGGCGCGGCCGTTGGTGAAAACATTCTGGAAACAGTCGCCCAGAAATTCTGTCGATGGTCCGGCTTCCTCTGGTAGAAATATCTTCAGCCGCCAGGGTCGCGCAGGCTGGTCTAATTGAGCGCCGGATTCGATCGCGTGCTTGGCTTGCAATACACGCTGACGGGTCTCAGGCTTTACGTTTGATCTGTTGTTCAAAACCCGGTCAACCGTAGCGGTACCGACCCCCGCAATCCTCGCAATCTCGGAGACGCGTGCCTTCTTTGGGATTATTACAGCCTCATCGCTCATAGACCCCTACTAACATCATTTTCGATCAAAATCATCCTCAAACGATCTTTGAAGAACATCAAAAACCATCATTGCCGTCATTTGATGCAAATTTTCTTGCCACCGAATTGTGAGGGGGCTTATCCCAGCGTCATGCAACGGGATCGAGTCCCGTTCAGGGAGGATAGCATGACCTACACAGCTAAATTACTGGCCGGGGTTACCGGCCTAATAATAACGGCCAGTACAACACTGGCGGCGGACTTCACCTTTAAATATGGCAATGAGCAGCCAGAAACCTCGATCCGTTCGCAGTCCATGGACTGGTTCAAGACCGAACTTGAAAAACGTACGGACGGTCGCATCGAAGTCGAGAACTTCTTTGGTGCGGCGCTTGGTAATGAGCGTGAAATGATGGATCAGGTGACGGCCGGTTTGCTGCAGGGCACGCGTGGCGGTTTCTTTGCCGACGCGTCCGGGGCATTCAACCTGTACCAGTTGCCGTTCCTCGTCGCGAATTGGGATGAGATGGAATGTCTGGTCGGTTCGGACTTCACCAAGGGAGTACAGGCTCGTGCCGAGGCGAACGGATATCACATCCCTGCCACCGGTATCAGCCAAGGGTTCCGGGCCTATACCAACAACGTTCTGCCAATAACCTCGGTTGGCGATCTGCAAGGTCTGCGCATTCGCGAACCGCAATCTGATTTGATGATCGCCACTGGCACGGCCATCGGGTCTGTTCCGGTCGCAATGCCGTTTTCCGAGGCGTATCAGGCGTTCAAACAGGGCGTCATCGATGGGCAGCATAATCCACCGCAAAATATCTGGGACTTCAATATTCACGAAGTGCAAAAGTATCTGACCCTGTCGAACCACATGACCGGCCCCGATCCTCTGATCGTCAACAAGGCGTGGTATGATGGTCTGCCCGAAGACCTTCAAGCCACCTTTGACGAGGTTGCGGTCGAAGCGATGGCGATGTCGGACAAGCTGTATCGCGATGCTGAAACGAACATCGTCGGCGAACTCGGTAAGCACATGGAGATCAACGAACTGACGCCCGAAGCCCTGGCGGGTTTCCAGGAAGCCGTTGCGCCGGTCTATCAACAAATGATCGACGCAGGTCATTTCACGATGGATGATATCGACGCTGCCCGTGCTGCAGCGGCGTCCTGCGGCTAATCTGAAACGGCAATTCCGGGCGCTCTTACCCTGCGCCCGGATTCCCTTCTTAACGGAACCGGTTTATGGATACGCTCTCTGCAATTGACCGTGTACTGACGCGCGTTATCGAAGCGCTGATGGTCGTGCTGTTCGGGGTGTTTCTGGTGATTGTCGTCACCAAAGTCCTGATGCGCCCCTTTGACATGGCGATCTACGGCGTCGACGAACAGGTCAAGATCGCGTTTCTTTGCACCTCGGCCTTGGGCGGTGCAGTCGCGATTACTAAGCGCGAGCATATCGCGATCACATTCTTCATCGACATGATGCCCTACTACGTCAAAATGGCCTTCTACGTGGCAGGGCTAGTCCTCGTGGGAGTGATGAACGCGGCTTTGGTCTGGCTGTCCATCGATTGGATCGCAGGGCCTGGGAAAAACATGTGGCAACCCTTCGGGATGCCTCAGTCTTATGTGTTCATCATTGTTCCGATCTCCTGTTCGATTGCCGTGTTCTATTGCTTTGTTCGTGTGGTTCTGACTCTGGGCGGTCGGGATTCCATCGATGTTCTCTGGATGCCGGAGGACTGACATGTTGATCCTGTTTGCCACGCTTGGAATATTGTTGGTCTGCGGAGTTCCAATTGCCTATTCTCTGGGGCTGGCGTCACTGGCGTATTTCCTGATCGAGGCCCCCACAGCGACCGGTTTCGTTGTTCAGCGTTTCTTCTCCGGCATCAATAATTATCCGCTGGTTTCACTGCCCTTCTTCATCCTGATGGGCTTGGTGATGAATTCCGGAGGCATCACGCGGCGCCTGCTGGACCTGTCCATGTTCTTCGTCGGCCGGTTGAAAGGCGGGCTGGGGTTGGTCAACGTCGTGGGCTCGATGATCTTTGGCGGCATCTCGGGCTCTTCCGCCTCGGATACCGCTTCAATTGGGTCCGTGCTGATACCTGAGATGGAGAAACGAGGTTACCCCAAGAGTTTCGCAGCGGGGATCACGGTTGCCTCGTCCACTATGGGCATGATCATCCCGCCGTCTGTTCCCATGATTATCTACGCCGTCGCCGCCGAAGAGAGCATCGGTCGCCTGTTTCTGGGCGGGATCATTCCCGGTATCATGGTTGGTTTACTTCAGCTGATCGTCGTTTGGTTGCTGGCCAAGAGGAACGATTACCCGACCGAAGACGTACCGTTCACATTGGCTGAAGCCGGTCGGCAGACCAGACGTTCTGCCGCCGTGGCGCTGATGCCGATCCTGATCGTGGGCTCGGTGGTCTTCGGCTTTGTGACCCCGACCGAGACTGCCGGAGCTGCGGTAGTATATGGCCTGATCATCGGCTTATTCATCGTCGGCTTCGGCGTTCTCAAAGAACTGCCTGGAGCCATGCGCCACGCCATCATCATGTCGGCCAAGATCATGATGATCATCGCGTTCAGTCAGGTGTTCATCACTGTACTGGCGCTGGAACGTGTACCCAATCAACTGGCCGATTTCGTTTCGGGCCTCGGACTTGGCCCGGTCGCCTTCATGGTTCTGACAGCCATTTTGATCCTGATGGCGGGTACGTTCATCGACGTTAGTCCCGCCATTCTATTACTGACACCGGTTTTGTTGCCGGTCGCTGAAAAGCTGGGCGTGTCTGGTGTGCATTTTGGTGTGGTGATGGTCTCGGGACTCGCGGTTGGTGCATGCACACCGCCAGTAGGAAATTGCCTGAATGTCTGCGCTGCAATCTGCCGTATGCCGATCGGAAAGATTTTCGTCGGTGCCGCGCCGTTCCTGCTGGCAAATGTGGTGGTGCTGATTTTGATCGCGATCTTCCCGCAACTGGTCCTTTGGATACCGGACGCGGTCATGGGTCCGTAGCCACACGGAATTGGGCAGCGGGGTGTCTTCCGGACCTGCCCGGCCTTGGTCAGCCAAAGCCTGAAATCCCCGCACACATCGACGCCTCGGAAGATGGGGCGCCAAACCTCAACTCCGGCCGGGCCGGACGACACATTAGGAAGACAATTATGCAACGTGCAGGTGTCATTGGATTAGGGGATATGGGCAGCGGGCTGGCGAAGAACCTGATCAAAAACGGGTTCGAAACCACCGGGTTTGATCTGAGTGAAGCGCGCCTGAAGGCGCTGGCTGAAATGGGCGGAACGCCTGCAGCAAGTGTTGCAGATGTAGGGGCCAACGCGGATGCAGTCTATGTCATGGTCATGAACGGCGATCAGGCCAAGGCTGTCATTCTTGGTGAAAACGGTCTGGTCCGTCACATGGCGCAGGGCGGCGCGGTCATTCTGACCGCCACGATCAAACCGCGTGAGGCCCGCGAGATTGGCGAGGCCATGGTCGGTTCGGGCATCCACCTGATCGACAGCCCTGTCTCTGGCGGCTTTCCGGGTGCGCAGGGTGGCACTCTCACCATGATGGCCGCAGCCCCTGATGCCGTACTGGACGAATTCCAACCAGTGATGGAGGCGGTCTCGGCCACTATTCACCGCGTAGGGGACGGGCCCGGCCAAGGTCAGACCGTAAAAGCATGTCTGCAGACTCTGATCGGTTCAATCTTTTCGGCAACATTTGAGGCGTCGGTTCTTGCCGCCAAGGCGGGCGTGAAGGGCGAAAACCTGTTCAAGGTCTTTTCGACCTCTGGCGCGGGGTGCGGATGCACCAATACTGCGCTGGAGAACATCATCGACCGTAAATTCGAAAACACCGGCTCGGGCATCGGTACGATGCACAAGGACCTTACCATCTCGCTGGATCTGGCCGAAGAGCTGGGCGTTCCAATGCACACTGCTTCATCTGCCATGCAGATTTTCCATGCTGGCAAAACCAAATTCCCCGATGGCGACAACTGGGCCTGCACCCGCGTGATCGAAGACATTGTCGGCGCTGAGTTGCATCGCTGAGAAAGGACAAGAACATGAAACTTGGCGTTATATGTGATGGCATCAGTCGCGACCTGAAACATGCGGTCGATGTGATGGATGAGTTTGATCTCGAATATGCCGAACTGCAATTTGTCGGCGATACCGAGGTCGGCGATCACTCGGCTAACGAGATCAGGGAAATTGATATGCTGCTTCGGGATCGGGGCAAGCCTGTATCCTGTCTGTCGCGCCACATCTTCGCGGGAATGACCGGGGCGAACAAACCAGGGGACGACCTGCACAGCAAGCATATGGATGCTTTGAAGCGCGTGATCGACATGGCACATGTGGTCGGCAGCCCATTGGTGCGCATTATGACACCGAAGAAAGAGCAGATTCTGTGGGGGTCCGGAGGTGCAGAAAAATGGAACGTCGCCAAAGGCGCATGGGACGCGATGCTGCCCCTGATCGCGCCTGCGATTGACGTTGCCAAGGACGGTGGTGTGACTTTGGTCGTCGAAACGGGCAACGGGACCATGGTGAATTCGAATTACACCGCCCGTAAGCTGATTGATGATCTGGATGCCAAGGAGACGTTGAAGGTACTTTGGGACCCGGCCAACAATTGCTGGTGTCATGAGCAGGCATTCCCTGCTGGGTATGACGAAGTAAAAGATGACTATCTCGGGCACATCCACATCAAGGACGTTCAAGTCGACACGCCCCGCGCAACATTGACGGTCAAACAAATGGGCGAAGGCCAACTGGCCGATCAGTTTCAGCCGATGGCGGATGCTTTGAAAACCGACGCCTATGATGGGGTGATATCATTCGAAAGTGTCTACCACCCCGGTAACGGAAATTTCGAAGACGGTTTCCGTTGCTGCATTGATCGCTTCAAAGAGCATTTTATTTGAACCTCTGGCGAGACCGCTACGGCCAATCGATGTTCCTCCCAATACATCGTTCGGCCGAAACACAGACCCGTCGTCAGGCGGGTCTGTTTTGGTTTTCAGGTGAAAACCGAATAACGGTCAAAAGATCTAATTCTGCGGGACGATTGAGGAGATGTCACATTATTTGCTCGAAAAAATTTTTTCGGCAATCGTGTCGCAGCGAAAGACGGGTCACTAGGGCATCCCGGAGAATCTTGGGCAGCAAATTTTGTTCTTTGGCTTGAGTATGAAACCTCGAGATATCGAGCTGCACCGAATCCAGTTTTTTCCTCAACATCGTTTTACTGACCCTACAAATCACTCATTACTCGAAAGTGAGAGTCGTCGGTGTTCATTGTGTTTCGCACCATCAGTTCGATTGATTTGTCAATTTCCGGATCATCGGGTTCAAAGACGGCACAAGCCTTAAGAGCGTCCTTAATGTTGGTTTCTTTTCCGAGAAAACAATAGAGTACGCGCGCGCAAAGCGGTTCTCTGGAACTGCTGGTCGAAACGCCAAGTTTCAGACCGGGAAGCCGATTGTGACGGTTCTTGAAATTGGGATATAGAATTGTCTGACTTATTTCTTCGCCCGTGATGGCATCGAAATCGACCTGAAAGATGCGGTCGTTTAGGTAGAATGCCAGCCCGTTATAGCGACCATGCATACGGGCCTTGTCCCGGCCCTTGATCGCCATGTTTTCGATGCGCGAGTAACGCGTAACACCTCCTTCTGTCGACAGTCGCACCAGAGTCCGCAAGATCATTCCCGGATAAGTCATGGCATAGGAATACTCGTGATAGAAACCATCATACCGGGACAGGTCATTACGAGAGCGCTTGGCCAGTTGTTCCAGATAAGCAGAATAGGCCAGTGGACCCACATTGGCGTCGCGACGCAACCGGACCAGCTCTGCAAAATCATCGTGTGGCAGTAATATTTCGCCTTCTTCTACACCAAAGAAGTCGCAGATTTTCGCGAGGGCATGTTGCGAAGGCCGTGAGGCACCGTTGAGGTATTTGTTGAATTGTGATCGGTTTATTTCCAGCTGACGACAAACCTCGGCCACCGACTTGAAATGGTTGGTCAGCAACCGCAAGTTCCGTTGGAAATCCTCGGCCATACCTGAACTACCCCTTCTTGTTCGGATCGCCGAATCCCAAAAACACCAGATATTTCGGCCAACACCGGACAATAATGTGGCGCTACCTGGCGCTCATGCAAGACCTTTTTGCAACTGGTTGCAACACCTCACCAAATTGAGTCGAACGCAGGCCCGGTGCTACCAGACCTGATGCGGTGGGGCGATCATCCCATTGTCCACGACGCATCGTCATCACTAACAGGGAAACTCTGGATCATGGGAATATTCGACAGCCTGTTTGGCGCTATCAATGACCTGACATGGGGTTGGTCACTCGTACCAATTCTTGTCATCTTTGGCGTCTTCATCACTCTACTAACTGGGTTCGTTCAGTTTAAGTTCTTCAAGCGCATGTTCCGTGTGCTGTATTCAAACAACCAAAGCGCCGATCCAAATGCCATCTCGGCACGGCAGGCGTTGCTGGTGTCAGTCGGCGGACGCGTGGGTGGTGGCAACATCGCGGGGGTTGCGGTTGCCATTACACTTGGTGGTCCGGGCGCGGTGTTCTGGATGTGGGCAATCGCGATTGTCGGCATGGCTACCAGCTTGGTCGAATGCTCGCTGGCACAGCTGTACAAGCGCCGTCAGGAAAATGGCGATTTCCGCGGTGGGCCTGCACGCTCTATCATCCATGGTCTAGGTGAGCAGTACCGTTGGCTGGCCATTGTTTACGCGATCTGCCTGATTGCGTCATTTGCCATCGGTTTCAATGCATTCCAGGGCAACACGGTTGCCGGTGCGGCAGAAGAAAGCCTTGGACTTAGCCGTTTTGTCACCGGTGCAGTGCTTACGGTGATCGCTGGCTTTGTTGTCTTCGGTGGTATTCATCGGATCGCTAAGGTGGCGGATGTGGTTATTCCGGTCATGGCGGTCGCCTATCTTCTGATGGCGTTTGTGATCATCCTGATCAACGTTGCGGACGTACCGGGTGTGTTCGTCTCCATAATTGCCAACGCCTTTGGCTGGGAAGAAGCAGTCGGCGGCGGCATGGGTGCTGCCATTGCCAACGGTTTGCGTCGCGGTCTGTTTTCGAACGAAGCCGGTCTGGGTTCAGCGCCGAACGTGGCCGCAACGGCTGACGTGCGCCACCCGATCAGTCAGGGCATCACCCAGTCGTTTTCGGTCTTCATCGACACGATCATTATCTGTACATGTACCGCTTTGGTCATCTTGCTGAGCGACGTGTATCAGCCCGGTGCGGATATTGATGGGGTGGTTCTGACCCAGCAGTCTCTGGTAAGCCACCTGGGCGAGTGGACCCAGTATTTCCTGACCTTCATCATCCTGCTGTTTGCGTTCAGTTCAATCATCTACAACTACTATCTGGGCGAAAACGCGCTGACCGTGATTACAAAACACCCGATGGCAATCAACGTTCTGCGCGTCGCCATTATGGGCATCGTATTCCTTGGGGCGACGGCGCCGGGTGCAACATCAGTGTTCGCTTTCTCTGATCCGGCGATGGGTCTGCTAGCACTAGTCAACCTCGTTGTGATCATGATGCTACTCCCGACATGCCTCCGCATTCTGCAAGACTTCCGAAAGCAGCTTGCAGCAGGTGTGGAACGCCCGGTTCTGAATCCGGATGATTTTCCTGATCTTGACCTTGATCGCACGGCATGGACCGGGAAAGTGAAAGACTGATTTTGTCTAGCTGCGTGACGAATTGGTGTTCGCCGACAAGACAGAAATTCTAAACAAACTGGAACCTCGCCAATCGTTGGCGAGGTTCTTCTCTTACTACAGAGAACAGGCTCAGTGTTCCAAATCGCAGGTGAATTTTGGCATGCGGTGTAGCTGTAGCGTGGAGATCTAAATGAACAGAATGTTGCATGAAATTGCCGCAGAGATTTTCAGGCAAGACGAGTGGGGGCAAACCGCCCGATACATTCCCGAACTTGCCGAAGTTGACCCAAGGCAATTCGCGATAAGCGTGTGTTTGAACGATGGCAGTATGTTCAGCGCAGGTTCAGCTGACACGCCGTTTTCAATTCAGAGTGTATCAAAGGTCTTTACACTTGTGGCCGCGCTTGGACGCGTGGGGGATCAGCTTTGGAATAGGGTCGGCAGAGAGCCGTCCGGCGCCACCTTTGACTCCGTTGTACTTCTGGAAAGAGAAAAAGGTCGGCCACGAAACCCATTCATCAACGCTGGCGCAATCGTCACCACTGATGCTCTATTGTCGGGTCGAGAACCAAAAATAGCGCTTGCCCAAATAATCGGACTCGTTCGGCAAATGGCCGGATCAGACGAAATTCACATTAATCACAAGGTAGCAGCGTCCGAACAGGAGACGGGATCCAGAAACTTTGCGCTTGCGCATTACCTCAAATCCCACGGGAACCTGTTCAATTCACCGGAACTCACACTTGGGGTTTATTTTCATCAATGCGCCATCGAAATGACAACCAAACAGTTGGCGATGGCTGGCCGTGTTCTCGCTGGGTTGGACGAGGCGCCTCGCGTTATCTCGCAACATCATGCCCGCCGAGTGAACGCGCTGATGATGACTTGCGGGCACTACGATGGTTCAGGTGATTTTGCGTATCGGGTAGGTCTGCCAGGCAAGAGTAGCGTTGGTGGTGGTTTGCTTGTAGTCGCACCAAAAGTTGCGTCTATCGCTTTGTGGTCACCAGGGCTGAATAGCTATGGTAATTCGCATGCCGGAACACGCGCTGCTTCAATGCTCTCGCAAGCGACAAATTGGTCAGTCTTTTAGGTGGGCTCCAAGAAGGCCCTCCGGTCTCGGATTAAGGGGGCTGCACGCGATTTGGCGAGAAAGTAGCCAAACAGCGGGATTATCCGCATGCTGTAAGATTGAGTGGAACACTGAATTTGCTTGTGATTGGTGCGGCGGCGCCTTGGAGGACCGAGGCGGATGTCGGCTTTGGGCCGTCGCTACCAGCATCAATGTCTGCTTTCTGCGTTTCACTGTCATTCGAGCGGCACGCAGCATCCTGTGGTATTGTATCGTGTCAACGTCGGGTTGTCGTTGTGGGTGGGCATGGCGGATCGGAGGATCAGCCATGGAAACCCCAAATTTACCTGCCATTCGTGCTCTTCGCCCCGCTTGGAACAAAGGTCGCATCGTCGGTCAAAAACGCCCTCTGAAACCAAAGCACGTCTGGGCGATCCGAGTTCGCCTCGAGCTTGCCGAAAACCATCGCGATCTTGCGCTCTTCAATATGGCAATCGACAGTAAGCTCCGCGGCTGTGATCTGG
>NZ_JBQFQX010000030.1:0-16463 GCF_056537105.1 Ruegeria sp. CH11 | reverse complement strand
GATTGTCACGGTCTGCTCCTGTAATTTTGAGCATGCGCTACCAAAACTACGTTTGACCTGACAGGTGGGAATTAATTTTGCGACAGAACCGTTTTTGACGAACCATGACTTTGGGCAATATTGACATGTCGCCGCTCGGCAACCCAATGCGTTAGGACCTCGCTACTCTGCAAGCGATGTTACCGAAGTTGAGGCCAGAATGATCTTTCTATGATCGATTTGTTTTTAGGCCCTATTGGGAATACGCTTGCAGCGAAGTTTCGAGATGCGGGTGCAGCAGCGGAAATGTTGAATGGTGTTTGAGGACGGCTCGGGGTATGCAGACCAAGTACGGAGTGTTCGATGGGATCGAGGAGGGTGCTTCTGACTAACATCTCGCTTAAACCTGATCTTGAGCGACGCTAGTCAACGACCCGAACAACATTGAAAGGAGATGCCCCATGTCCCTCTTCTCAAAACTCTTCGGTGGTGGCGATAAATCTGAGCCGGAGTCAGTCTCGTATAAAGGGTTTGAGATCTTCCCCGATCTGTTGGCCGAGGGGGGCAAATACCGCCTGTTGGCCCGCATCGAAAAGACCGTCGATGGAGATCGCAAGACCCATTCCGTTATCCGGGCGGATGTCTTTGAAAGTCGTGAACAGGCCGAAAGCTTCAGCATCGCCAAGGCGAAGCAGGTAATTGACGAGCAAGGCGAATGCATCTTTGAATTAGAAAGCAGGTAGCTCGAAGCCCTCTCTGGGAATGGCGGTTGCCAGTCGAGTACCTGCCATATGCAGCTTGATCTAGCTTTAGCGACCGGAGCCACGTCCGCTTGCGACAACGACTTGGCTTTGGGATGATATGCATAGGGGCGTTCAGTCGTGTACCGGCAAGCGTTGCATTTTTCATCATGACTGACGGCGGGTAGGTGGCGCAAATGGTTTGCACTGCATTTAGCTTGCATTGACCGCTCCTGGCGATCGCGCCTAACGACCGGGGGCCCTGTAAATCTCAGCTGGGTTTCGTTTCGCGATCGTCGGAACACAGAGGCGTCAGACGCGGGATCAGCAAGGGAACCATTGCCATATACGCGCGGTAAGTATCGCCAAATTCGCGCACCAGAGATCTTTCCTCGAACCCTAGGCCAGTTATTGCGTAGACCGTCATCAACCCGGAAAAGAGCGCGTGACCAACCGTCATGTGCGGCGTACCAATCAAGACCAGTATGACGCCAAGCTGCATCGGGTGACGCACGTGGCGGTAAAGCCCGGGCGTTCTGAATTGTGGTTTGGGCATTGGTTGCGATCTGCTCGCGGTCCAAATCTGCCGCAGGCCAAACAATTCAAAATGGTCAATCAGAAAGGTCGAAAGCAAAACCAGAAAGACATTCAATGCACAGATGCCATAGGTCAGCCACACAAGGATGCCATCGGCAATCCAAATCGTTTGGGACAGCGGGCGCCACTGCCACATGGCCAGGATCAGACCAGGGCGGTTCACAAGTCAGGCTCCAATTCATCTTTGTTTCAGATGACCCTGTTTGCCCAAGCTGGCTGATCTGATGCTTGGTCCTTTCTTGGAGGTTTTCTGATGATTTTCTGGAGACTTGACGATCAAGCAGACCGGCCGCGGCCGCAGCGCTTTGCATAGACATGTCAACAGCAGCACGTGCGCGCTGCGAATTGCGTTCGCGCTTTACGAAAAATCTGAATTCGCGCAGAATTGCCCTGTGAAATATGCATTTGATCAATACGTTCTGGACGCAAGCCGCCTGCAATTGACGCGGGAAGACGTTCCAGTTGCTACCGAACCACAGGTATTTGCGCTGCTTCGGCATCTTATTGAAAACCGAGAACGTGTCGTTTCGAAAGACGAGATTTTTTCAGTTATCTGGAAAGGCAGGATTGTTTCGGACGCAGCTCTTAGCAGCCGGGTCAAGGCGGTCAGAGCAGCCATTGGAGATGACGGTGCGCGACAGGCTTTAGTACGAACTGTACACGGGCACGGGTTTCAATTTGTTGGCTCGGTCGAGGAAACGCATGACAAGACCGGCTCTGCAGCAGTTTTGTCGCAACCCTCCATCGCAATTATGGCAACCACGATGGTGCATCCAACAGATGCCCAACGCGCCTTCGGCGAAGGATTGGAAGACGATATTAGCGCAGCCATTGGCCGGGTTGGAACGATTTATGTCGCGCGATATTCAGGTCAGGACGACGCAAAGCAAGCCGCCGAGGAATTGGGCGTTCGGTACGTGCTCGGGCTCAAGCTGCGGTTTGCGGGTAATGCATTTCGCCTGAATGCATCTCTATTACATGCCGGACGGCAAGCAGAGGTCTGGGCAGATCGTTTTGAAGGGCAACTCGAAGATCCTTTTGCGGCACAGGACCTGGTTGTTGCCGCCATTCTGGGCCGTCTCGTCCCGAATATTATGATGGTCGAAGTGCAACGCGCCCTGGCCGAGGCTGACTTGACGGATGCTTATCATGAACTCTTGCGTGCAACGCCGCTTTGCATGCGTATGGATGCGGATGACAATCGGCAGGCCGTAGTTCATTTGCGACGTGCATTGGTATCAGATGCCGAACATGCCTTGTCACATGCCATGCTTGCGTGGTGCCTCGGACAACAGGCGATGTCCGATTGGGCCCCGGACGGACCAGCTGCACTTGCAGAGGCGATGGAACATGGCAAAAGCGCGCTTGACCTTGCGCCGCGCGATGCATTGGTTCTGACTTTCGTGGCCACGGCCGAGGTGGCCGCAGGGCAACATACCGCAGCGCGCCATCACCTTGAGTCTGCGCTTGCGCTGGATCCAAGTCTGGCTTGGGCCTGGGCCATGTTGGGGGCCGTGGAAACCTTCGCCGGGAACATGAACGAAGCAGTAGCGAACTACGAAAGAGCCTTGCGTCTTAGCCCGCATGATCCGATGCGGTTTAGCTATTACTTTGGCATTGGCGCCGCCCGATACGGATTGGGCGAATATGAAGACGCATTATCTTTGCTCGAACAAGGTTACATTGAAGCGCCCGGCTCTACATGGGCACCGCGCCTGATCCTAGCCTGCGCTGCGGAACTGAACCTGACCGACAGGATGCATGCCATGGCCGCAAAAGTCCGTAGCGTTAGACCTGATGCCACCGCCGAGAATCTTGTCGCCGCAAGTGTCGTAAGAGATCAGGCCTATCGTGACCGAATGCTTAATTCATTTCGCAAGGCGGGTTTCTAAGACTGAGAAGGTAAGTTTACGACTCACGCGGCATTTTCGTGCGGTTGATATTGCTTCAGACGTGCAATTTGCGTTTCCCCAAACCCACGCAAAGAAACGGTCTCGGCCTCACTGATTCTAAATTCGTCGATAAGTTCGTCGCGCATAGTGTTGCAAATAGTTATCTCCATAGGGTCCGATTGAACCTGCAACCGCGCGGCCATGTTCACAGCAGGGCCAAAGACGTCGTACACGTATTTCTGAACACCGACGACAGAGCCAACCACAGAGCCGCTCGCGATGCCGATGCGGGCATGCCATTGGTGTTGGTGCGTTTGATTGCGCCGCTCTAAAAACCGCATCATCTTAGACGCGACGCGCGCGGCAGAAAGCGCGTGATCTGATGTGGAATGCGGCAATCCGGTCACTGCCATATAGCAGTCTCCGATGGTTTTGATCCGTTCACTCCCGTGAAGTTCACCAATCTGATCGAAGGCGGTGAAGATTGAATTCAGTTCTGAAACCGTCACATTCGGATCACCTGCCGCCGCCATCTTCGTGAATCCAACAAAATCGAGCATGATGACGGTTACCGGCTCAAACAACCGCGGGGCAACACAACCGAATGTCATGAACTCCTCATAGACGGATTTTGGCATCATGTTCAGAAGCAGCTTTTCCACCCGCGTCTTCTGCCGCTCCAGCTCGCGCGTGCGCTTTTCCACCATGGCGGCGTAGCTGTCGATCATGGCTTCGGTCTCACGAAGACGGGAAATGTTGTGTCCTTCGATAACAACGAGTCTACGCCCTTCGTATTCCGCTTCATGCGCGTTTAGCTCGACAATCACAGTCCGGTGTTTGACTTTCGTGCGAATTTCCACCGGTTGTCGGTCTGGTAGGTCCCTCGGCGCACAGGGCATATCCAAATTCAAAACCTGTCCCTGAGTCGTGCCTCTGAACCAAGTTTCAAACGTTTGGTTTAGCGAAACAATGAGGCCGGTGTCAGCATCAACGATGCAGATGCCAACACTGATGGAACTAAGCAGCCTCGCACTGATATCCTGTATCCGCATAGTGCTACCTCACAATCAGCGAACGGCGCGCTTCGACAGCGCACAGCGTTTTGGAAAGATCTTCCGGTGCAAAACCCGCATCGGTCAGCGTTTCACCCAAAAGCGCTATGACTTCATCGAAATGTGCATTTGTGACGGTCAAGTGATAATGAGCGCTGACCAGTCGTTGATCCGTGTACTTCGCGGGTCCACCTAGAACCGAAGCGAAGAATTTCGTCTGGTGATCGATTAGTTTGGTCATGTCGACGTCGTCGAAAAACGGGCCAACGATGTCACTGTCCAATACCCGATCGTAAAAATTGATGATCACCGAGTGCAACGCACGCATGCCTCCGTATTTGTCAAAAAGCGGGAGTGCTCTTTTGTTGTCTGAACGCCCGAGCATACAGGGTCTCCTTAATACGATTGACCCGGCGGCATTCCGCCGGGCGCAGACTTTCTTCACGCTCGATGAATGATGATCTCGGCGTATTCCGCTGGAATAATCATGGCCTGAGTGTCGGCGGAGTAGTTTCGCGCCACGGCGATAAGGTCCGCTGCAAGCTGCGGTGCCCGCTCGCCAACGGCGGCAAAGGCTTTGTGTACGGGGCCATATACTTCGCGCCAATGTTCGACCCAGTGTTGCGGTGAACGTTCACGGAAGGTGAAATGGCGTTTTGTGATTTCGATCTTCTTGGCCTGCGCCCCGAAGAGTTCTTGCAAGCGCTCCTCGGTTCCCCATTCCAATGGAGAACGAACGCCGGGAGGCGGTGGCACATGCCTGCCGATGGTCCGAAACACTTCGCCGATGAAACTTTCTGGCGTCCAGTTGGCAAGACCGATGGTGCCCCCGCTGCGGCAGACGCGCAGCATTTCGTCGGCGGCAGCTTGTTGGTTGGCCGTGAACATGACGCCGAACGTAGATGTGACGTGATCAAAAGATGCGGCCTCAAAGGGCAGATCCTCTGCATCGGCTTCCCGAAAGGCTACCGTCAGATGCTCGGCTTCGGCCCGGGCGGCACCGGCGCGCAGCAAACTTGGAACATAGTCTGTTGAGACGACATTGCAGTGTCTCCGCGCGGCTGCCAGCGTGGCATTGCCATTTCCTGCCGCAACATCCAGAACGCGCGCGTCCGGGCGCAAATCCATCGCTTCCGCAAGGGTTTCACCGACAATTTGTAAAGTCGTACCTACGGCGGCATAGTCGCCCGACGACCAAGTCGCGTGTTGTTTTGATTTTACTGCAGCCAAGTCGGGTGCAGGTGAAACTAAGTCGGCGGTATTCATTGTCTGTCTCCATTGATATCACATTCAATGGAAGCACTCTTGCCAAAGATCGGGATTTGAAACTTGCAGAAGACCTGTAGAATGTCTGATGTTTTCTGCAGATTCGGCGTTTTCTTGCTGGTTCCGTTGCGACCAGCGCAACCGTCGCTTGTCGTGCAGTTTTAAATTGAGGGACGATCGCTTGCTTGGCCCCTATGGGAAAGCAAGCGGCGTTCTGGCGCGCACTGCGCGCATGCGTCCGCCCAGTTTACGGACGGTTAACCCTTCTTCACGGTAGAGCCGGGGCAGCTTCTTTCAGTTCACCGCCCAGCCTTCACGCTTCGACACGATGTGCAGCCGTAGATATCCCTTGGCACTGTGCGGGCGTTTAGTGTTGTAGTGTTTCCTCCATCTTTCGATCAAAATTTGCGCTTCCCTCAGACTGTAGAAGACTTCTCCATTCAGGAACTCATCTCTGAACCGCGCATTTAAGCTCTTACAGTAACCGTTCTACCATGGGTTGCCTGGTTCGATGTATGCGGTCTTTGCTCCAACTGCATTGATCCAGTCTTGCACCGCCACGGCAATGAATTCATGGCCATTGTCGGAGCGAATTTAGCTTAGCAAACCGCGCATGATGAACCGGTTACTCAGAACGTCGATGACAACGCAGAAGTTGAGCTTTCGGTCCACACGGATCGCCAAGCACTCCCGGCTGTACTCATCTGTGACGTTGAGCGTGCGGAATGCCTTTCCGTCATCCGTTCGACAATGCATGAAGTCATGGCTCCACACGTGCTTTCGATGCACCGACCGCAGCCGATCACACGACCCATTAAATAACCAGAGCATGCTGCGCATCTACCTTGGTTGATTCATTGACACCTTCGACCCCTTCCGATGCAAAAGCCTTTCGACGCGCTTGTCATTCACCCATTGCGGACAGGCGGTGTTTACGCCGCCGAGAGGGGCCAGCACGCATCTCTCAGCAAAGCCGCGATCCGGCGATAACCGTAGCGGCCATACTGGCGGGCCAATTCTATCATGTCGGCCACCAGGCGCCTCTTGTCAGTTCGACTTTTCGGTCGCTTGTTCGCCATTTTGGTTCATCCGTTTTCTTAACCAAAACGGTGGACCACTTCGGTGGGGTAGGATCAAGCGTACCGGCGCATTTTGCGGCAAGGAAGCACTGTTCGAAGAATACCGGTATGAATTCGGAAACGCGGGATAAAGACGGCTTGTCGATGGGCGCTCACGTTTTGACGGGGAGCGCGCGGTCATGACCCGGCATTCGAAAATTAAGTCAGAACCGCCTCAGACAAAAAAACTTCTGGTCGAAATGATTGAGCGAGGTGAATTTCGGGTCTTCGATGCAGCTGTGCGCCTCGTAAGACATTGCCAGACGGAGGGTTGCGGGCTGGCGGCTGCGTCCAGCAGTGCCAATGTCCGAGCCGTTCTTGAAAATGCCGGTTTGTTGGATGTCTTTCCGGTTGCTGTCGGAGGCGATGACGTCGAAATAAGGAAACCCAATCCTGGTATTTTCCCCACCACCGCCAGCGGGCTTGGGCATAACGTAGATGAATGTGTCGTGACCGACGATTCTTCTTTAGGTGTCGAAGCGGCAAAAAATGGTGGTTTCTATTGCTTAGGTCTTCTTCATGAATATCACGAGTATGAAATTACGGCTGCGGATTTCTATCTGAGGCCTTCACCGTTATCCTAACGCGCAGTTAAGCCAATTGTGACCTGCGGGTGTGGGGTCACAATTTCCGGGAAACGATGCCTGCAAGCGCGCCGCAGTTTCCGAAGCGCGAAAGCTGGCCGTCAACATGTATGCCATGCTCAAAACCTTTTAGGTCATCGGACAAAGTGCCGAAACGGCAGCGTGACGCTTCCACGGCTCGGTTCTTGTTTTCCGTATACATTTGCGTCGTCGCCGGTTGGTGCGCAGAGTCATTTCTCTGAAGGTGTTGCACCGTTGGTTTGGCTGAGTGCGTCGTCTACAATTGGAAGGCTCTCCTCGCGAGGCCCCGTCAAGCGACGACCGGTTTCGACCGCGCAGGCAAGCATGCAACCGGCTTTCTTAGTGTTATCAGACTCAATCTAGGCTGTGCTATTAGACAACGCCTTCAATGCCGATTGAAACTCCCGAATTTTGGCGGCTAAGAATACCCTTCGGCGAACCATGATCACGAAATGAGAATAGAATCGTTTATGTGAAACGCATTTTGGATTGTCAGCGCCGCCACCATCATGAATGAAATAAATTTGATCTCCGCACTATGCATCATAGTGTTGCGGTTTTTGTCGAATTGATCCACAGTATGGCGCATAGTGCGGGAAATTCCTGCAGATAATCCAAGGCGACAGCCGCCCAATTCGGAGAGTACCGGAATGAAAAAGAAGCCTGCCATCTTGCCTCGCGGATATCGCACCTGCACTTCATCGCTTGCTGTTGCTGACGTTTCCGCAGCCCTGGAGTTCTATGAAAGCGCCTTTGGTGCAAGGATCCAGGCTCATGATGCGGAAGAGGCGCCCGGCTTTGCCGCCATCAAGATCGGCAACTCGATGCTGTTCGTCACCGCAGGTTGGAGCGCGCACGCTCCGATGGTGCCGGGCGCGGTCACACCCGTTGGGCATCATATGTATGTCGAAGACACCGATGCCGCTTTGGCGACCGCGCTGGAAAATGGCGCGACCCTGATCGCAGATGCAAACGATACCTATTGGGGAGAGCGTTGTGCGACAGTCGCAGACCCCTTTGGCCATATCTGGACACTGGCGACCCGGATCGAAAACCTGAAGCCCGAGGATATCAGCGAACGCCGCAAGGCACTGTTCCAGGCAAATCTGGATCAGGACGCCGAAGCCGTGGTCAAATCGACCGTAACGGCTGAGCTGACTGATGCTGCGTGACCCCGGCAGAGGTTGAACAACGGACGGGTCGAGAAGCACCGGAATGGGTGTGTACTTTGACAGGCAAATCATGAGCGACGCACCCCTTCCCACTTTCACGATCCGCCAGAACGATCTGGCCATCCTGGCTGCCGAAAACCGGATCGGTGACTATCCGGTCGCCGTGCGCACGGCGCGTGAGGTGGTCAGCGGCGGCTTTGCCAATCAGTCGGCGCACCCGAACACCTGGACGGTATACTTTTTGGTCGACGGCCAGTGGGCTTTGGTCGAGTCCACGCGCGGGCTGCGGCGGGAATGGTCAAGTCTGGACCGTTTGGAAAAATGGCTGCGCAATTGCGGCTTCCGTTTTTTCTGGGTCCGAAACGACATCGATTTTGTGGAGCCTCTCGGAGAGGAAGCAACAGAGGAAGAGACCGGATAAATCAACTGCCTGCAAACGGTGGGCTTGCGTGACCACACGGTTTTGTGTTCCGATGAAGAACGCCAGATCAAAGCGGCGTTCGCAATCGGCAAGAAAATGAGAAGAAACAAGAAATGACCCCTTTTGCGATAACCGGAATTCAGATGCATGTTGGTGCGTTGCAGTCGAATGTCGACGCGATGCTGCATCGGATCGACATCATGATGGCCCGGTTCCCCTGGACCCAGATGGCGCTGTTCAGCGAACTGGCGCCGCATGGTCCGCTCGACCGGTTTGCGCAGCCTTTTCCCAATGATGATCTGTCGCGCTTTCAGGATGCTGCCCGGCGGTATGGGATCTGGCTGATCCCCGGCTCGATGTTCGAAAAGCGCGAGGACGGGCGGATTTTCAACACCTCGGTGGTGATCAATCCTGACGGTGAGATTGTCTCGAAATATTCCAAGATGTTCCCGTTCAAACCTTATGAGCAGGGCATCGCCTCTGGCACGGAATTCTGCATCTTCGACGTGCCGGATGTGGGTCGGTTTGGTCTGTCGATCTGCTATGACATCTGGTTCCCCGAAACTACCCGCCACCTGACCAGCCAGGGGGTCGAGGTTCTGCTGCACCCGGTCCTGACCGGCACAACCGACCGTGAGGCCGAGCTGTCGATTGCCAAGGCCACCGCTGCGCAGTTCCAATGTTATGTGTTTGACGTGAACGGTTTGGCCGCCGGGGGCGTGGGCCGCTCGCTGGTCGTTGATCCGTCGGCTACCGTGTTGCACCAGTCCGCAGGGCAAGAAGATATCTTCCCAATTGAGATCGATCTGGATCAGGTGCGCCGACAGCGCGAGGTCGGGCTGAAAGGTCTGGGGCAGGTTCTCAAAAGCTTCCGCGACCGCGAGGCGGAGTTTCCGGTTTATGATCGCACCAGCGGGGCGGACGCCTATCTGCACACGTTGGGTCCGCTGCGCATACCGCAGAAAGGCGACGCTGCGGGCGTCGCTGCATCCGACCCCAGAACGGCGCTGGGATATACCGAAGACGCCGCGACCAAGCCCGACAATCTGTATCTCTACAAAGGGCGCTCTGGCACAGACTGATACCGGGGCAGCTTTTCGGTATCGGCAGAAAGGATAAATTTCATGCACGGCATTTCCGATAGCGAAAAGCTCCACACCATCTCGGATTACTACAGCGCCTCGCAATTGAGGGCCGACCGATGGAGCGCGCTACGGGAAACGGCCGAATCTCTGGATCAGGGCGGTAGCGAAAAAGATCGGGACCGGGCGCGGCAATTGTTGCAGGCGCTGGCGCCGATCGAAGTATATTTTGCGTTTCCGGGCGGTTCTGCATTCGATTATCTGCGCCGGTTGCTGGACCATGGCAATTATGGCGATTTCTCAACCGCCGTGCGCCGGGTGTCTCGGGCGCTGACCTCGGGCGCGTATCGCCGCCGCTCGATCCCTCTGATCGCGGATGAGACAGAAGGTGATGAGTTCGAGGATGAAGCAGCCCAAAGCCACGAGGCGCGCGCGCTGGGGCGGCCCTATTTCGAAGTGATGATCGTCGACAACGTCAACGAACATCAGGAACGCTTCCTGCAAACCAGCCTGCAGCGGATGCGCCGCAGCGAAGACCCGTTCATCTATGAAACCGTCGTGGTGTCTAGCGTCGAGGACGCGCTGATCGGAGTTCTGTTTAACCAGAATGTGCAGGCTGTGATCGTGCGCCCCGGTCTGAGTCTCAAATCCAAGAACGAAACCAATGTGTTGGGCCGCTATATCAGCCTGTATGGCGAAGGCGCCGATCTCGACGCGCTTTCACCTTCGGAATACGGTCCCGAAACCTGCCGCCGTATAGGTATGCTGCGGCCAGAGTTGGATGCCTACCTGATCACCGATAGATCTGCCGAGGATATTGCGGGGCTTGATCTGGGCCTGTGCCGACGAGTGTTCTATAATCAGGAAGATTTCCTGGAGCTGCATCTAAACATTCTGCGCGGGGTACAGCGCAGGTACAAGACCCCGTTTTTCACGGCGCTCAAAGAATACTCCAAACAGCCGACGGGCGTGTTCCACGCCATGCCGATCAGCCGCGGCAAATCGATCAGCCGCAGCCATTGGATTCAGGACATGGGCGCGTTTTACGGCTCGAACATCTTTATGGCCGAAACTTCAGCTACTTCGGGCGGTCTGGATTCCCTGTTGGAACCCCGTGGCCCGATCAAAGAGGCACAAGAGGCCGCCGCGCGGGCGTTCGGGTCAAAACAGACATTCTTTGCCACCAACGGTACGTCGACCTGTAACAAGATTGTGGTGCAGGCATTGGTGCGACCGGGTGACATCGTGCTGGTCGATCGCGACTGCCACAAATCGCACCATTACGGCATGGTTCTGGCAGGCGCGAGCGTGGTCTATATGGACAGCTATCCGCTTCATGATTACTCGATGTATGGCGCGGTGCCGATCCGTGAGATCAAGCACAAACTGCTGACACTGAAGGCCGAGGGCAAGCTCGATCAGGTCCGGATGGTACTGCTGACCAACTGCACCTTCGACGGCATCGTCTACAACGTCCAGCGCGTGATGCAGGAATGTTTGGCGATCAAGAAAGACCTTGTGTTCCTATGGGATGAAGCCTGGTTCGGCTATGCGCGTTTCGCGCCCAATACGCGTGTGCGAACCGCAATGCGTTCGGCCAACCTGCTGCGCGAACGGTTCCGCACCCCCGAACATGCAGAAGCTTACGCCGCGCAGCAGGCCGAACTGGAGGGCGCGGATGACGAAACCCTGCTGAACACCCGCCTGATCGCGCCGCCGGATGCGCGGGTGCGGGTCTATGCCACGCAATCGACGCATAAGACGCTGACCGCGCTGAGGCAGGGCTCGATGATCCATGTCAACGACCAGCAATTCAAAGGCGCGGTCGAAGAAGCCTTTCACGAGGCTTACATGACCCATACCTCGACCTCGCCCAACTACCAGATCATTGCATCGCTGGACGTGGGCCGCAGGCAGGTCGAGATCGAAGGATATGAGTTTGTGCAACGCCAGGTCGAAAGTGCTATGGCGATCCGTCGGGCGGTGACGACGCATCCATTGCTCAAGAAATACTTCCGGCTGGTCACCGCAGGCGACATGATCCCCGAGGAATATCGCGAAAGCGGCATGACCAGCTATTTCGACCCGGATCAGGGTTGGGCCGATGTCTGGGATTGCTGGGCCAAGGACGAATTTGTTCTGGATGCCACCCGCATCACCCTGCATGTGGGCGCGACGGGCTGGGACGGCGATACGTTCAAGACCAAGATACTGATGGATAAATACGGCATCCAGATCAACAAGACCTCGCGCAATACCGTGCTGTTCATGACCAATATCGGCACCACGCGCAGTTCGGTCGCCTATCTGATCGAAGTGCTGGTCGAGATCGCCAAGGAACTGGACGATCTGATGGACGATGCGTCCAAGATGGAAAAGCGAGCCTTTGAAAAGCGCGTCAGGAACCTGAGCGAACACGTTCCACCGCTGCCAGATTTCAGCCGCTTCCACGATGCGTTCCGCTGCGAAAAGGGCACCGAAGCGGGGGATATCCGTACTGCCTTCTTCCTGTCTTACGACGAAGACAATTGCGATTATGTAGAGCCGGACAAAGAGATGCTGGACCGGCTGGAGGCCGGGGAAGAAATGGTCTCAGCCACCTTCGTGATCCCTTATCCGCCGGGCTTTCCGATTCTGGTGCCGGGGCAGGTGATCAGCCCCGAAATCCTTAAATTCATGCAGGAACTGGACGTCTCGGAAATCCATGGATTCCGCGCCGATTTGGGCCTGCGCATTTTTACCGAAGACGCTTTGAATTCAATCAAGAACCCCTAAGGGGTCAGGGAGGACAACTATCATGCCAAAGAAGGTACTTAAAAACATCTCGGAAATTCGCCGGTATTTCCACACCAATAAAGACCCGATCTATTTTGTGTCGGCGACCAATTTCAACCTGTTGGGGCTGGATGAGTGGGTGATGAACTTCACCTATATATGTTACATGGACTGCTTTGACGGGCGACATCCGAACGTTTTCGTACCTTCTGAAATGCCGCATGACGAATTTCAATCCATCGAGGACATCAACAACTATCTGCTACAGCACAAAGAAGTCATTGATCTGGTCAAACGACGTGGCGGCAAGCCCAAGTTCGTCTTCCTGATGTTCGATGAAACCACCGAAAAGCTGGTCAAGGAACTGGGCGGTCAGCTGTGGTTCCCCAAAGCCAAGCTGCGCACCAAATGCGACAATAAGATCGAAACCGTCCGCATAGGCAACAAGGCGGGTGTGCCCTCGGTGCCCAACACATTGAGCGTGGTCAAAAGCTATGATCACCTGAAAAAGATTTGTGACAAGGCCGGGTTGGGGAACGATCTGGTTCTGCAATCCGCCTTTGGTGACAGCGGCCACACGACGTTTTTCATCAAGTCCGAGGCAGATTTCAACAAGCATAAAGACGAGATCGTCGGCGAAGGCGAGATCAAGATCATGAAGCGGATCGACTGTCGCGGGGCAGCGATCGAAGCCTGTGCCACCTCGGAAGGCACAATCGTCGGCCCGCTGATGACCGAGCTTGTGGGCTTCAACGAACTCACCCCCTATCGCGGCGGCTGGTGCGGGAATGAAATCTTCTCGACCGCTTTCCCGCCCAAGGCCCGCGAACAGGCGCGGCAATTGACCTTCCAGTTCGGCGAGGAACTCCGCAAATCCGGGTATCGCGGGTATTTCGAACTAGACTTCCTGATCGACAAGAAAACCGACGAACTGTGGCTGGGCGAATTGAACCCCCGTATCACCGGCGCCAGCTCGATGACCAACCACGCGGCCTTTGCCCATGCTGACGCGCCGCTGTTCCTGTTCCATCTGCTGGAGTTCTCAAAGAAACCCTTTGAGCTCGATGTCGAGGAACTCAATGCGCGCTGGGCGGATCCGGACATGATCGACAGTTGGTCGCAGATGGTGATCAAACACACTGATGACAGTGTCGATCGGATCACGCAGGCCCCACAATCGGGCATCTACAAAATGCTGGAAGATGGCCGGGTGGTGTTCGACCGCTTCGACTATCACCGCCGCGCGGTGGGCGACAATGAAGCCTTCTTCCTGCGCATCTCGAACGTCGGGGATTACCGTTATGAGGGCGCTGATCTGGGCATCCTCGTGACGCGCGGGCGGTCGATGACAAAAGGTTTCAAGTTGACGGACAAGTCGAAAAAGTGGATTCACGGCATCACCTCGGCTTATGCTGCCGAACCGCTGCCTGCCGCGCAGCCGATGGAAGACCCCGCTTTCAAAATTATGTAGAAAGCCACATGGCGCTTGTTTTTCGCTCAATCGATGAAGCGCAGCCCGGTCCCAAGCTGGCCGGGCTGTTTGCTGAATACTGGCCCGCCTACCGCAAATGGTGGGCGCAAGAGGGGTATTCGGCCCGCCCCACCTATCGCGAATGCCTGCGCGCCCTGCAAAAGCACATGCCCGAGATCCTGCCGCTCTATGAAGAGGTCGTCGAACTGGTCGGCGGTAGCGACAGCCAAGCGCGGTTTCTCAGCTTCTATTGCCCGCCGAAATACCTGTCGGGGTGCAGCCAGGCGATCTGGCGCGGCAAGACGCCCATATTGGTGCGCAACTATGACTATCATCCGAAAACGTTCGATGCAGCGCTGCTGAAAACACACTGGAACGGGCGCGGTGTGATCGGGATGAGCGACGGTGTTCTGGGACTGCTTGATGGGATCAACGATGCCGGCCTGACGGTCTCGCTCACCTTCGGGGGACGGCGTGAGGTGGGGGACGGCTTCGGCGTTCCGCTGATCCTGCGCTATGTCCTGCAAACTTGCGAAACAACCGCTGAGGCAGTTGACACTCTGTGCCGCATCCCTTGCCACATGAGCTATAATGTCACCATTCTGGATGCGAAGTATGACCACAGCACGGTGTATCTCGCGCCGGATCGACACCCGCAGATCTCGGACCAGCCAGTGGCGACCAACCATCAAGGCCATGTCGAATGGTCAACCCATGCGCGCTTTACGGCCACAGTTGAGCGCGAACGGTTCCTGCTCAACCGCCTCAACCAGCACCCGGAAAGCGAAAAGCGCTTCATCGATGCGTTCCTGCGCCCACCGCTTTATTCAACCGCGTTCAGCTCGGGGTTCGGAACGCTCTATACCGCTGTTTACCGACCTTCGAAGAAGCAGTTGCAACTACTTTGGCCCGGTGCGTCGTGGAACTTGTCGATGGAGGCTTTCAATGAAAGCGCGTGCCGTGTCCTCATGCCTATGAGCGAGCGTAACGCCAATTTTTGAGCGACGCCCGAAGGTGTTTCCGAACTAACTTTCTTGCGGAAAGTATCACGCCGCGACAATGTGTTAAGTGGCAAGCGTTACGAATTTGCGAAGTGGACAGCCCTGATATGCGAGTCGAATGTAATCAATATTGCGTTCCTTGGGTGCTTCGAGCCTTTGAAACGAATCCTAGCCCGCCTCTCAACTAGACAATGCCAGTCACCACACAGGCACTATTGCTATGAAGGTCAATGTTCAAAACTTAACAATATGCCCAAAAACACCGAAGATTCCTGCGCCGCACGATCAAATCTCGTCAAGTGGTAAATCTCATCCTTGCATAGTCGCGAGAGGTTTTAGCATGATTTCCGCAGGTCTAGGTGATGGAGCAGATGAAGCGCACGTTTTTTGCTTCTTCAAGAAACAGCCAACCGCAGTCTTTTCCGACACATTTTTTTACGCGGGACAATTCGCACTCGTCAAAAATCAACAACGCCGAGATCGCGATGAGGCGTAACAAAGGTTGCTGGTGTATGCGCTCTTTAGAGCTACCAAGCAGGATATCGAGGTGCTGACTAAATTTGTCGAGGTTGCGATTATTTGTTTGCACAGTATCAAGAAATTTAGGTCGCAAGCGTGACCCGCAAGGGACAGTTCGGATCCTTGACGTGCGGAGGCCAACAATTTTCAGAATCCGTAGGATGACTTTGTCGAACCTGAGAGTCATCTTTGGACCATCTCAAAATTTGCGACAAATCCATTTCGAATCCTTCCTGAGCCATGGACTCTGGTGCAAAAAATCTGAACACGTGCCGGAAAGGCGGTAACTTCAAGGTATCCAAAGCCGTTGTTAACGTAATAAAGAGCGCTCTTTCTCCATTCCCATTCTCTATCCCCTGGCCAAAGGCTAGGGTTATTTCCGCCTGCAACAATAATGGCGCTCCAACACTGGACGATTGCCTTGGAATGATGGCTAGCGTCAGACGCGCGAACCTCTCGTGGCTCTTACTTGCCGCGAGGCGTTAATTGCAGGATTGGGTGATATCGAATGGGCTGGTTGAATAGGATTCGCGGCACATTTTTGGAATTACCGAAATCTGATCGACGGTTGACTACTAGTGTGGGCTTAGTAGGTGAAGATCGGCCTTTCAGCTTTTTTGCTCAGGTGGAATCGGATTATTAGGCTTAGTCCTGTTTGGTTTTTGATCTGCCTAAGTTTCGCTTGAACGAACTTGACTTTATTGGTGTTGATTGGGTAACAATACTCGTTACGATTACAACGAAAAATGTAAGCGAGCGTGTTTTGTCGCCGG
>NZ_JBQFQX010000029.1:0-17341 GCF_056537105.1 Ruegeria sp. CH11 | reverse complement strand
ACCTAGACTGACGGGATGAAGGGAAGGCGGAAGCCTATTGAGTCCGCATCCTGAACGCGCCCAAACGGCGACTTCTTCAACACTATCCGGATTAAGTGTGAATTCGCCGCAGTTGCGTTTATGGCGGGCTTTCGGACTCAAGAATTTGGCCGGCCGGCCCTAGATTGACAACGTTCCAACCAAGTCCTGCGCTTCCTTCATCAGGCCCTCGATAATCTGCTCTGCAGTCCCTTCCTTATTCAAAGCCGCAGCTTGCCCATACAGCAGAAACTGATGCTCCAGATCATCTTCGGCAATGCCATGGCGTTTGATCGGACCGCTATAGTTATACATCAGCGGAAAGGCTGGCAGCTTTGGTCGACCCTGCGCCAGTTGAGTGGAATACGGCGTCTTTCGCGCCCTGCAGGGCCGTCCCGAGAAAGCGCGGGACAGATGGGTATCTTCATCACTGGCATTCATCAGCGCGTTGTAGTGTACGTCAGTTATCGGAGCTTCCGCACAGGTGAGGAAGGCTGTACCCATCCATACGGCGTCTGCACCCAGGGCACGGCAGGCGACAATTCCACGCCCGTCTGCAATTCCTCCCGCTGCGACGACCAGACAATCCACCGCATCGCGGATTTGAGGCACAAGAGCCAGGGTACCGATGCCAACATCTTCGTAGTCTGCGACAAACGAGCCTCGGTGACCGCCCGCTTCCCAACCTTGTGCAACGACAACGTCAATGCCCGCTTTTTCCAACGCAAGTGCTTCGTTGACAGTTGTTGCAGTCGCCGCAATCACAATATCCGCGCCCTGAAGCTTGGAGATGATCGAAGGGTCCGGGCAACCGAAGTGAAAACTGACCATCGCAGGCGCTTCTTCGATCAGCAGGTTGAGTTTGTCCGTATCAAACGTCTCTGCTTCTGTCTCCGAGGCGTCGGCAGGGAGGTCCAATCCTAAATCCCGATAGAATGGGGCGACAAGTGCGCGAGCTTGTTCGTCCAAATCAGGATCAAACTCTGGCTGTTTGTGAAGAAAAAAGTTCAGATTGAAAGGTTTGTCCGTCAACTGCTTCATTTCTGCGATACGCTGGCCCAGCTCGTCTACCGACATCTCGGAGCACCCAAGCGAACCCAGGCCTCCGGCGTTGCATACTGCGGATGCAAGCGGAACGAGCGGTTTCTGCAGAATCATCGGCGCTTGTACGATTGGATGCTTCAGCCCTAGCCGCTCGCTGAATTTTGAAGAATTCCACATATCACTTACCTTTTAACTGCCCGGAGTTTTGCCCGATTTCTCTGCATGCTCACACCCGTAAGCGACCCCGAGAAAGGTTTTGAGAATAAGCGGACCCCTCTGCTGCCGAAGTTTCAGTGAAAACAACCATTCATTCAAGTTGCAGCACTCGTCACATTGATCTCTGACCTGTCAAATGCGCTCGTCGCGTTGCGCCCGACGGCTTAAGACAATTCGGTACAAAAAAGTCTCGCTGCAGAGAAAAACGCCCGCCGTGCGGCGGGCGCTTCCATTAGCTAGGGATCTTTCCCTACATCTTCGACTGTTCCGATTTCAGCGCCAGCCACAGGCAGTAGCACATGATCAAAACCACCAGCGTGAAGGGGATGCCGGTTGATACCGCAGCCCCTTGCAGCGCCGAAAGGCCTCCGCCCAGCAGCAAGGCAATGGCGACCAGGCCTTCAAGCGTGCACCAGAACACGCGCTGGATCACCGGGGCGTCCATCTTGCCGCCAGCAGTAATCGTGTCGATCACCAGCGATCCCGAGTCGGACGAGGTGACAAAGAAGACAACGATCAGGACCAACGCGATCGGAGCGATCAGGCCGTAAAGCGGAAGCTCTTGCAGGAAGCCGAACAGCGCACCCTCGGGGGCATAGCTGTCGATCACCGTGGCGCGGACACCTTCGGCTCCGCCTGCGTTCAGCATGTCGATGGCGGCACCGCCAAAGGTCGACATCCACAAGGCGCAGACAGCCGTGGGGGCCAGCAAGGCGCAGATCACGAACTCACGCACCGTGCGGCCTTTGGAGATGCGGGCGATGAACATGCCCACAAACGGAGACCACGCGATCCACCACGCCCAATAGAAGGTCGTCCAGCCGTGGAAATAACTCGTGTCCTCTCGCCCGAACGGGTTGGACAGCGCCGGAAGGTGCAGCACGTAGTCCACCATCACGTTGAAATACCGTGCGATGGCTGTGCCGATGCCGGTGACGAGGATGACAAAGATGAACAGGCCAACCGCCATGATCATGTTGATCTCGCTCAACCGCTTGACGCCAGCATCCATGCCCATCAGGACCGAGCCCATCGCAATCATCGTGATGCCGATGATCAAAAGGACGGTCACGGTCGGGCTTGGTTCGATCCCGAAGACCGCATTCAACCCCGAAGCAACCTGTTGCGCCCCCAGACCCAGCGAGGTCGTCAGGCCGAACAGCGTGGCAAACACCGCCAGCGTGTCGATGATATGACCCCACCAGCCCCACACGCGCTCGCCGAGGATCGGATAGAATGCCGAGCGCAAAGTCAGCGGCAGATCAAGGTTGTAGGCAAAAATCGCAAGGCTGAGGCCAACCGCAGCATAGACTGCCCAGCCTTCCAGACCCCAATGGTGAATGGTGCCGACGATGCCTGCGTATTCATTGCCCGGAACCGCGATATCGATACCCAAAGGCACCGCATTGCCGTCTTCGGCAAAGTTGTAGTAGACCGGCTCCATCACGCCGAAGAACAGCAGACCGATGCCGATGCCGGCCGCGAACATCATCGCGATCCATCCGGCGTACGAATAATCTGGTTTTGCGTCCTTGCCGCCGATCCTGACCTTACCAACAGGCAGAATGATCAGCGCCAGACAGAACAAGGTTATCGCATCGACTGAAAGTACCAGAAACCAGTCAAACGTGCTTGTCAGCCACGGCCGAAGCCAGCCAAAGAAGGTTGCTGCTGCTTCCTGATTGGCCAATGAGATCAGCACGAAGGCAAAGATCAGGATGCTCGAGATAAGAAAGACCGGGTTGTGAATATCCAGACCAAACGGTCTGACATTGTCCTGCCCCAGTTCGTACTCCGTTTCAAAGTCATAGATCCGCGGATCCGGATCCAGCATTTTCTTTGTTTCCGCCATTCGTCTGCCCTTCTGTTCGCTAAGTGCAAACGCCAAGGTTTTTGACCTGCGGACGGAGACGAGTGTGTTTTCCCTTGGCGTATTTCCGTCGTATCGACCGCGGGCTTCGTGGTAACAGCCTACACGCGCACCAGAATTTTACCAAACGCATTCCATGCGTAGAATGTTAGCGCCGTTTCCTGCTGCACGATCTCGTCCGAACGACTGGCCAATCTGGCAGAACTCATGTTATTCACCCAAATGGTTGACTGAAGCAGTATAAGGATGTAATTCATCCAAATGGTTGAACGAGAGAGTCAGTATGACCTCAATGCAATATTGAAAGCCGCATCCGATCCAACGCGCCGTGAGATACTGACGATGCTAGCGCAGCAAGGTCCTTTGCGGGTGACGGATATCGCGCGGCAATTCGATATGAGCCTCAACTCGGTGTCCAAGCACATCAAGGTGCTGGAAAACGCCGAACTGGTGCAGCGCAGGACCGAATGGCGCGAACACCTGATTGAGGTGCAGATGGCCCCCTTGTCAGCCGTGGACGACTGGTTTGCCGGGCTGCGTTCGATTTGGGCGCTTCGGCTGGACGCCCTGGAAACTGCTTTGGAGGACCCAGAAGATGACGGAACTGTCACTTGAAATCACACGCGCTATCCCGCACCCGCCTGAAAAGGTGTTCGATGCGTGGCTGAACCCGGAAATGTTGGCCAAGTTCATGCTGCCCGGACCAGGAATGACCGTGCCAGAGGCGCAGTCCGACGCAAAAGTTGGGGGTCGGTTCAAGATCATCATGCGCGCGCCCGAGGCGGGCAATCTGCCGCATGAGGGCGAATACAAGGTCATCGATCGGCCCAACCGGCTGCAATTCACTTGGAACTCTCCATACAGTCAGGATGATTCCACAGTCACCCTGGACTTTACGCCAACCGATGCCGGGACCGAACTGCGCCTGCATCACATCCGCTTCCCGTCACAGGAAAGCCGCGACAATCACGAAGGCGGATGGACTGCGATCCTCGTGGCACTGGAGGGGGCATTGTAATGAACTGGTTGGCATTGGGAACTGGGGTAATCGCAGCATTCCTGCTGGGATGGCTGGTTTATGGACCGATTGGATTTCAGAAACGCTGGGCCGAAGGAACGCGGATTGACCCGACACCGCCGGACTCACCGCCTTTGGCACAGATGGCCACACAGATCGTGTTTCTGGTCCTGTTGGCCACCATCATAGCCGTCACCGAAACCACCAACAATTTGGGCGTTGCGCTGCTGGCGATCCTCACGGTTGCGGCGCAGGCAGCATCGGTCGGCGCCTGGGCTCAGAAAAGTGGCTTTGCGATCATGGTCGATACCGGCTACGCGCTGGGATGTGGCGTCGTGATGATCCTCGCGCACGCGATCCTCTGAGCATAATTGGCCCGGTTCGCAGTAGACCGGGCAAACGCTGGGCGGTCTTCGCCGGGCCCTGTGCGGTTCCCCTTTCCTTTGGGTCCTTTCTCATGTATGCGCGCGATATCTGAGACGTTGTGCCCTGACCTCGGCACTCGAATGGAAGATAAAGTGGGGTCGGCGGCAATGGGGCCGCCATGCAAACCGGAGACCCGCAGGGGCGGGAGTGCTCCGTTCTAGGATACGCATATGTTTGATGTAACAAAGAAATCAATGCAGTGGGGCGAAGAGACGCTGACACTGGAAACCGGCAAGGTTGCCCGTCAGGCTGACGGCAGTGTGATCGCCACGCTGGGCGAAACCAGCGTCATGGCGAACGTGACCTTTGCGCGGGCGCAAAAACCCGGTCAGGACTTTTTCCCGCTGACCGTCCACTACCAAGAGAAATACTATGCCGCCGGTAAGGTTCCGGGTGGCTTCTTCAAGCGCGAGGCGCGCCCGACCGAGAAAGAGACGCTGACCGCGCGTCTGATCGACCGTCCGATCCGCCCGCTGTTCGTTGACGGCTTCAAGAACGAAGTTCTGGTGATGTGCACCGTGCTGTCCCACGATCTGGTCAACGACCCCGATATCGTCGCGATGATCGCGGCTTCGGCTGCGCTGACCATTTCCGGCGCGCCGTTCATGGGCCCGATCGCCGGTGCCCGCGTTGGTTTCGAGGATGGCGAATATGTCCTGAACCCGACCGTCGACGACATGCAGGACCTGCGCCTGAACCCTGAACAGCGTCTGGATCTGGTTGTTGCCGGTACCAAAGACGCCGTGATGATGGTGGAATCGGAAGCCTACGAGCTGTCCGAGGCCGAAATGCTGGGCGCTGTAAACTTTGCGCATGAGCAGATTCAGCCGGTGATCGACCTGATCATCTCGCTGGCTGAAGAAGCCGCGAAAGAGCCGTTTGACTTCCAGGCACCGGATTACTCTGACCTGTACGCTGCCGTTAAGGCCGCCGGTGAAGAGCAGATGCGCGCCGCCTTCGCGATCACCGACAAGCAAGAGCGCACCGCCGCAGTTGCCGCTGCCCGTGAAGCGATCAAGGAAGCACTGACCGAGGAACAGCTGGAAGACGGCAACCTGGGTTCCGCGATGAAAAAGTTGGAAGCCGGCATTCTGCGCGGCGACGTCGTCAAAGGCGGCAAGCGGATCGACGGTCGTTCGACTACGGACATCCGTTCGATCGTTGCAGAAACTTCGATGCTGCCGCGGACCCACGGTTCGGCTCTGTTCACCCGTGGTGAAACACAGGCACTGGCTGTGACCACGCTGGGCACCGGTGATGACGAACAGTTCATCGACGCGCTGCATGGCAACTTCAAATCGAACTTCCTGCTGCACTACAACTTCCCGCCCTATTCGGTTGGTGAAGTTGGCCGCGTTGGAGGCCCCGGCCGTCGTGAGATCGGCCACGGCAAGCTGGCATGGCGTGCGCTTCAGGCGGTTCTGCCTGCGGCGACCGACTTCCCCTACACGATCCGCATCGTGTCCGAGATCACCGAATCCAACGGATCGTCCTCGATGGCGTCGGTCTGCGGCGGTTCGCTGTCGATGATGGACGCGGGTGTTCCGCTAAAAGCACCGGTTGCCGGTGTGGCCATGGGCCTGATCCTGGAAGATGACGGCAACTATGCCATCCTGTCGGACATTCTGGGTGACGAAGACCACCTGGGCGACATGGACTTCAAAGTTGCCGGTACCGAAAACGGCATCACCTCGCTGCAGATGGACATCAAGGTCGCAGGCATCACGCCCGAGATCATGGAGAAAGCCCTGGCGCAAGCCAAGGACGGCCGGATGCACATTCTGGGCGAGATGGGCAAAGCCCTGTCCGAGACCAACGAATTCTCGGTCCACGCCCCGCGCATCGAGACCATGAACATCCCCACCGACAAGATCCGCGAAGTGATCGGTTCGGGCGGTAAAGTTATCCGCGAAATCGTCGAGGTTTCGGGTGCCAAGGTCGACATCAACGACGACGGCGTGATCAAGATCGCCTCGCCCGACGGTGAATCGATCAAGAAGGCCTATGAGATGATCCACTCGATCGTTGCTGAGCCTGAAGAGGGTCAGATCTATACCGGTAAAGTGGTCAAGATCGTCGACTTCGGTGCCTTCGTAAACTTCTTTGGCAAGCGCGACGGTCTGGTGCACGTGTCCCAGATCGAAAACCGCCGCCTGAACCATCCGTCGGATGTTCTGAAGGAAGGTCAGGAAGTAAAGGTCAAGCTGCTGGGCTTCGACGATCGCGGCAAGGTCCGCCTGTCGATGAAAGTTGTCGATCAGGAAACCGGCGAAGAGATCGTGCCTGAGAAGAAGGAAAAGAAAGAGGAAAGCGCAGAGTAATCTGAGCTTTCATCGCAAACACGAAAGACCCCGGGTTTTCCGGGGTCTTTTTTTGCACGCCAAACAAAAAATGCCAAACTGATCAGGCGAGCCCTTCGGGCTAGACACCAGCGTGGCGCTCGCTCTCGACCTCGGCACCGATGCGCAAGACTCCGTCCAGAAATAGATCCAGATCCTGCCGTTGCGTGCGGTGATTGTTAACCGCGACGCGCAGACAGTGTTTTCCATCCAACGTCGTGTCCGATGGGATCGCAAGACCGGATTCCTGAACGCGCAGCATGATTTCAGTATTCATCTCTTTCAAGCGATCTTCGTCTGTCTCACCGTTTGCATATCTGAAACACACGATGTTCAGATCCACTGGTGCAATCAGCTCAAGCTTGGGGTTGGCGTCGATCAGTTGCTCCAAATGCCGCGCCTGATCAATGTTCTGGTCAATCAGGCGACCCAGCTTCTCGACCCCGTTTTCCTTCAAAGACATCCATATCTTGAGCGCCTTGAAACCCCGGCTGAGTTCAAAACTGTAATCGGCCAGAAACTTGCCCGCTATCAGCCCGCGTTCCTGCATTTGCAGGTAATCGCCATGCATCTCCAAAGTGTTGAAATGCAACCGTTCGTCCCGGATCAGAACGCACCCTGCTTCGAACGGGGTGTGCAACCATTTATGCGGGTCCAATGCAATGGAATCCGCCAATTCGATGCCATCGACCAGCCCCCTATGGCGGGAAGACAAGCGCAGAAATGCACCGATACATCCATCAACATGGAACCACATGCCCTCGCGGCGACAGATTTCGGCAATCGAAATCAAGTCGTCCAAGGCGCCGGTATTCGTCGTGCCCGCCGTTCCGATGACACAGGCCGGTTTGATGCCGTTGGCCCGATCCTCTGCAATAGCCGCCTCGAGCGCTGGAATGCTCATCCGGTTATGGTCGTCGCTTTCAATTTCCCTAAGTGCTTTCGCGCCGTGACCCATGGTCTCAAGCGCCTTCTGATGACAACTATGGACCTGATCTGATGCATAGAACCTCAGCGGCTGCGGCATCCCCAAAATCCCTTCGACGCGAACATCCACACCGGCAAGCGCGTTACGCGCGACATTCAGCGCAACCATATTGGCCATCGAACCACCGCTGGTAAGGGTGCCACTGGCATCCTCGGGAAAACCCATCAGTTCCTTGAACCAGTCGACAACCTGAGTGTCCATCATTGCGGCAGCGGTCGTGCCCCCACCCAAGTTTGACCCGTCAACAGCTGCCAGAAAATCGCCCAAAGCGCCGGTAAAATTGGATGACCCCATGTACCAACCCCAAAACCGAGGATGAATATTGCCCATGGAATACGGCAATAGATTTGTCCGAAGTTCGGCGTAGACGGCATCCAGCGGTTGAGGTGCCATCGGAGCAGGCGATTTGAAGAAGTTGCGCACTGCATCTGGCATCTCTTGCCAGACATGGCGGTCTCGGACTTCGGTCAAATGTTCGATCGCGTCGTCAACCATCCGATGTGCAACGTCGCGCGACAGGGTCCAGTCTTCCGGATCCAGAGATTCTTCGAAATTGCTCATGACAACGCCCCCAAGACTAAAGGTTCAAAGTCTGTAGGGTGTCGAATGCTGTGTCAATCGGATGCAAGCCGAGGCGGTGCCGCAAAAGTCTGGACGTGCCTATACGTTCGCTGTCGGTGCGGATTGCAAGAGATGCGGATCACCGGAAAAGTTGGGAAGGCGTGACGCCTCCCCAAATAGTCATACCGGCTTACGACGGCGCTTTGGTTTTGCGCAGATAGGGGAAGATCGTTTCGAACTCGCCGAACTTCTCCTTGGCGTCTTCGTTCGACACGGCTGGCGGGATGATCACATCTTCTCCGGGCACCCAGTTGGCCGGGGTGGCAACACCTTTGGCGGACATCTGTAGCCCGTCGAGCGCGCGCAGGATCTCTGCAAAGTTGCGGCCCACGGTCATCGGATAGGTCATCGACAGTTTCAACTGCTTGTCGGGGCCAATGATAAAGACCGAACGCACGGTGGCACTGTCAGCCGGTGTACGACCGTCGGGCAGATAGGCCTCGGCGGGCAGCATGTCGAAGGCTTTCGACACCGCCAGACCGTCATCGGCGATGATCGGGAAACCGGGATTGGCATTGCCGTAGGCCTCGATATCCTTTTTCCACTTTTTGTGGTCTTCCACCCCATCGACCGACACACCGATCACCTTGGTGTTCCGCGCTGCCCATTCATCGTTCAACTGGGCGACCGCAGAAAACTCGGTGGTGCAGACAGGTGTGAAATCCTTGGGGTGCGAGAACAGAATGGCCCAGCTGTCGCCAATCCAGTCATGGAACTGGACAGTGCCCTGATCCGTTTCTGCGGTAAAATTCGGGACGGTGTCGTTGATACGCAAACCCATAAGGATTCTCCTTTTCGTGAAACAGGCGACTCGGATGCAGCAAACTTAATCACTTTACGGCTGCGATAAACCTTTCAGATGCGTCTAATCCAGGAAAATCCGAATTCGGGCGATATGCAGCTGCCTTTAGGAATCGACTTGCCCAGGCGTTTGACGAATGACAGAGTGCCAAAAAACCGACCGCATGGTCGGCATAACGTGGGTCAGGAGGAGCTGCCATGATCGAAAAGCGCAATTTCTACATCAACGGCGAATGGGTCGCCCCATCCGCGACACATGATTTTCAGGTCATCAACCCGTCGACCGAAGAACCCTGCGCGGTAATTTCGCTTGGGTCCCAGGCAGATACCAACGCCGCCGTGGCCGCCGCCAAAGCCGCCCTGCCCGGCTGGATGGCCACCCCGGTCGAGGACCGCATCGCATTGGTCGAAAAGCTGGTCGAGATCTACCAGACGCGGTCCGAAGATCTTGCCCAGGCGATGTCGCTTGAAATGGGTGCCCCGATCGACATGGCCCGCACGCAGCAATCCGGGGCCGGGATCTGGCACCTGAAGAACTTTGTTCGCGCCGCCAAGGCGTTTCCGTTCGAACGCCCGCTGGGCGAGCACGCCCCGAATGATCGGATCATCCACGAGGCGGTCGGAGTTGCCGCCCTGATCACACCCTGGAACTGGCCGATGAACCAGATCACCCTCAAGGTGGGCGCAGCGGCAATCGCCGGGTGCACGATGGTTCTGAAACCGTCCGAGCAAAGCCCTCTGAACGCGATGATCTTTGCCGAGATGATGGACGAGGCCGGGTTCCCTGCGGGCGTATTCAACCTTGTGAATGGCGACGGGGTGGGCGTCGGCTCGCAACTGTCAAGCCATCCGGATGTGGACATGGTCAGTTTTACCGGTTCGACCCGCGCGGGAACCGCGATTTCCAAAGCCGCCGCTGAGACATTGAAGAAAGTGCATCTGGAACTGGGTGGCAAGGGTGCAAATGTCGTCTTTGCGGATGCAGACGAAAAGGCGGTCAAACGCGGCGTGCTGCACATGATGAACAACACCGGGCAAAGCTGCAACGCCCCGAGCCGTATGCTGGTGCAGCGCCCGATTTACGATCAGGCCGTGGAAACCGCAGCCGAAGTGGCCGGCAAGGTCAGCGTTGGCAGCGCACAAGACGAAGGTCGCCATATCGGTCCGGTTGTGAACGAGGTGCAGTGGACCAAGATTCAGGACCTGATCCAGAAGGGCATTGATGAGGGTGCGCGTCTGGTTGCGGGTGGTACCGGGCGGCCGGAGGGCCTGAACAAGGGTTACTATGTGCGCCCGACGGTATTTGCCGATGCCAACAATCAAATGACCATCGCGCGCGAGGAAATCTTTGGTCCGGTTCTGACCATGATCCCGTTTGATACCGAGGAAGAAGCCATCGAGATCGCCAATGACACGCCCTATGGCCTGACAAACTATGTTCAGACCCAGGACGGCGCGCGCGCCAATCGGATGGCGCGGCAACTGCGCTCGGGCATGGTCGAAATGAACGGCCAGTCGCGCAGCGCGGGCTCGCCTTTTGGGGGCATGAAGCAATCCGGCAACGGACGCGAAGGCGGTGTCTGGGGGTTGGAAGATTTCCTTGAGGTCAAAGCCGTCGGAGGCTGGGCGGCAGAATAACCCCTCCACCTTGCACAATCCAATTGTGAGGCACCCATTCGGGTGCCTCGCTTTGTATTCAGGCTGGACGGACCAAAAGCTGGGGTTCCCCGTCCGAGGTTTTGCGCGACGAGCGGCCATCCCAGCCGATCACTCCGCTGACGCGCTGTCGGAAAGATGAGAAGCTATCGAAGCGCACCACATCCACTGGCGCGTCGAAGTGCAGCGTTAACCGGCGATGTGCTCCGTCGCCCAGTTTCGACAAGCTGCGAATTTCCGCTGTGAAAGGCTGACCCAGATATCGGCCTTTAACTCGGTCACCAACGCGCAAATGGACCCGATTGCCCGCCTGCGCGCTGAGCGTATTCCAATCGCGCAGGCCGTGCTGATGCGCCAACATCTCAAGCGTTTCGCTGTGCGACAGGTGAACACCCTTTGCGCGTAGCCTTTCACGCAGACGTTTCGCCTGCGCCTTCAGCTCCCTTATCGGAGCGATTTCGTTTGATGCAGTCATGGTTTGCCTCGTTTCCTAAAACGGGCGCGAATTCAGGACGGGGTTCGCATTGCCATCCGCGCGCCTGGAAAGGGCAACAGATGTTGAGTCATCGGGTTTCACCAAAGCCAAAGGGCCGCGAACGGCAGGGGACCCGAACCTGCCGCGCCTTTTGGCAGCCTTGGGTCGTTCTGTCAATCAGACGTCAGCTTGCGCCGCCTCATAGGCCAGCATGGCGCGTTTCACGGGCAGGCCCCAATGGTAACCACCCAGACCGCCGGATTTGCGCAAAGCACGGTGACAAGGGATCAGCCAGCTGACCGGGTTGCGACCAACAGCAGTGCCCACTGCGCGAACCGCTTGGGATGATCCGACCCGCTGTGCGATCTCGGAATAGGTTGTGACCTGACCCGACGGGATGTGCATCAGTGCTTCCCACACCTTGATCTGCAAGGGTGAGCCGATCAGGTATAGCGGCGTTGGTTCTACCCGGTTGCTGGCCGCACCAAATGCGCTCAGCACCCAGGGGCGCAGGCGCATGGGATCCTCGACAAAAACCGCCTGCGGCCAGCGCGAGAGCATATCGTCCATCGCGTCTTCCTCGCCGGTTTCGGCCCCAAACGCGATGCCGCAGATGCCCTTGTCGGTGCCCATCACCAGCGCCGGACCAAAGGGGCTTTCGAACCAGCCCCAATAGATGGTCAGACCCGCGCCCTTGCGGGCGTATTCACCGGGACTCATGGATTCCCACTTCAGGAAGAGATCGTGCAGGCGACCACTGCCGGACAGGCCGACATTATGTGCGGTCTCAAGCGTCGTGAAGCGTTCGCGCAGCAATGCCTTGGCATGGCCCAGCGTAAGATATTGCTGGTACCGTTTCGGCGACACGCCGGTCCAGCGTGAGAACAGCCGCTGAAAATGCGCCGGGCTCATGTCCATCTGGCGGGCCAGCTCGTCCAGGCTGAGACCCTCGCCGCCCTGGTCGATCAGGTCGATCGCCCGGCGCATGACATTGTAGTGATAGCCGCTTTCGGGGATCTGAACGTTCATGGTCGCACTCCTTCTACGGGATCAGCATGGCGCGATCCGATGCGAAGTGCGACCCGTTTCTTGCGCTATCAGACTCCGGGCTTGTAGGGATAGCGTTCAGCTTCTTCCGGTGGCGCCACTTTCTCCATCGTGTTGATGCTGACATGCGGCCAACGGATCAGACCGGGCTGCTGACCAAATTTCGGGAAGAAATCCAGCCCCACATTTTGCAGATACATCATCATCAGCTTTGGCTCTTTCCCGACGCCAGGCTCATCCAGTTCCATGATCCAGAAAATCGAATCCATAACCGCCGCATCTGCCTGTTTTTCGATGAAGGGGATGTTGACGATACCGGCTTTCTCAAGCTCGGTATTGAAGGGCAGCACCGTAGTTCTCACCACATTGTCGGGAACGCCCAGTTCCAACAGCTGATGCGGATGAACCGGGTTGAAGCCCTCGAATTGTGGATGCGTGATGTTGCCCTTGAACGGGTTGTCGTTGAAATGCTTGTAGGGCGTCAGATAGCCGCTGTTGAGGTCCTTGGTGGCACCTTCTGGCAAACCGTCCACCGCTGGTATTGTCGGCGGGCCGTTGATGACCTGCGCCTGCCCCAATCCCAGCAGAGAGTTGCCGTGCGGGATGGTTCCAAGCCGCGCAACATCCAGTTCGCTGGTGGTGAAATTCGTCATATGCAGGAACAGGCCGGGCTCGTGGTGGATCGGCAGATCTGCCGGACCTGCCTTGCCGCTGACGGGGTTGTCCTCGGCCGCGAGCTGCGCGATCGATTGCTGATAGTCCAGCGTAACAACGAACTGATCGGTGTCGAAGGACGGGTTGCCCGTCGATGGATCCGGGCGTTCGATCCCTCGGTTCGGCACCGCCTTGTCGACTGTGGTGAATTGCAGCGTTTCTTCGTACTGGTTGACCAGAAGGCGGTAGTTGATCCGACTGCCCGGCTCGGTCGCAAAGGGCAACGCAATCATGTTCCAGCCACGCCCGCGCGTGCCTTCTGCGTTCTTCCATACGCCCGGCAAAAGCTTGAGTGGGCCGAGGTCATCGTCACCTTGATGTGCCAGTTCAACAGACCGGTGAAGGGACTGCATCTTTGCGGCAAGATCTGGGTTCGCCATGAGTAAACCTTTCAATAGGAAATAAGAAAACAACCCGCCGTCGCGGGCAACTAAGCGCTGAAATACAAACTGATACGCGCCTCAGGATTGTAACACAGAATTGCCTTACCCTACGTAAAGCAGTAATGGCTGCGTCCCGTTGAGCAGAATCCCGCTGGTTAAATACCGCACGCCAACTGCTTGCCCTGCGCGGCAATACATGCATACGTCCCCGCATGGCCAAACAGCTCGGATATCACCAGATCCGCGAGATCTTTGCACGGTTTCATGACGCCGACCCCGAACCGAAGGGCGAGTTGGAGCATGTGAACGTCTACACTCTGGTCGTGGCGGTGGCGCTGTCTGCGCAAGCGACGGATGCAGGCGTGAACAAAGCGACGCGTGCACTGTTCAAGATCGCCGACACGCCGCAAAAGATGCTTGATCTGGGCGAAGAGGGGCTGACCGAACATATCAAAACCATCGGGCTGTTCCGGCAAAAGGCCAAGAACGTGATCAAACTCAGCCGGATTCTGGTCGAAGATTATGGCGGCGAGGTGCCCAATTCCCGCGCCGCCCTGCAATCGCTGCCCGGTGTCGGGCGCAAGACAGCCAATGTGGTTCTGAACATGTGGTGGCGGTATCCGGCGCAGGCTGTTGATACCCATATCTTTCGCGTCGGCAACCGGACCGGCATTTGCCCCGGCAAGAACGTGGACGCTGTCGAACGCGCCATCGAAGACAACATCCCGACCGACTATCAGCTGCATGCGCATCACTGGCTGATCCTGCATGGCCGCTATCACTGCAAGGCACGCAAACCGCAGTGCCCGACCTGTATCATCCGCGATCTCTGCGAATTTGAGGACAAGACTCTATGAAAACCTACCAATTGACTGGCATCGGTAATGCCGTTGTGGACGTGATCTCCCAGGCCGATGACAGTTTCCTGGAACTGATGGGCATCGAAAAAGGCATCATGCAGCTGATCGAACGCGATCGCGGCGAGGTCCTTTACGGTGCGATGGAAGGACGGGTGCAGACGCCGGGCGGGTCGGTTGCAAACACGATCGCCGGGGCCGGAGCGCTGGGTCTGGACGCGGCGTTCATCGGACGTGTGCATGATGACGCTTTGGGCCGGTTCTACGCAGATGCGATGAACGAGGATGGCGTCGATTTCGTCAATCCCCCGGTGCCAGGAGGTGAGTTGCCGACATCGCGGTCGATGATCTTTGTCTCACCCGATGGCGAGCGGTCGATGAACACCTATCTGGGCATCTCGTCCGAGCTTTCGTCGCAGGACGTATCGGCCGATGTGGCTGGCAACAGCCAGATCATGTTCCTCGAGGGCTATCTGTTCGACAAGGAAAAGGGCAAGGCGGCTTTTCTTGAGGCGGCGCGCAACTGCCACAAGGGCGGCGGCAAGGCCGGTATCGCAATTTCCGACCCGTTCTGCGTCGAGCGTCACCGGGTCGATTTCCTGCTGCTGATCGAAAACGAACTGGATTTTGTCATCGGCAACGAAGCCGAGATCAAATCGCTGTTCGAAACCGACGATCTGGAAGAAGCATTGGCAAAAACCGCCGCGATTTGCCCTCTGGTCGTGTGCACCCGCTCTGGCGACGGCGTCACCGTTCTGAACGACGGCCAGCGCACGGATGTTGCCGTCGAAAAGGTGGTGCCGGTGGATGCGACCGGCGCAGGCGACCAGTTCGCCGCAGGGTTCCTGTTTGGCATGGCCACAGGCCGCGACTTTGAAACCTGCGCGCGGATCGGCAATGTCTGTGCCCGCGAGGTCATCAGCCATATTGGCCCAAGGCCGGAGGCGAACATGCGCGAGCTTCTGCGCGCCGAAGGGCTGCTTTGAGGCCGTAGCTACCAAATGCTGCGCTTCACACCAATGCCCGCTTGTCAGTAAGGAACAGGCAGAGGACAGTCCTTGACCTCTGCCTTATGGGCTCACCTGTTGAAGAATTCTGCCACAGCATCTGTCGATGCCTTTACAGCCTCAGGCTTGTAGTAGAAATCGACATGGCTGAACTGGTCAAAGGCCACTTCCTCGTGTTCGTTGGTGAGTTTCTCAACAAAGGCAGTTGAGCAAATCGCCGTGACAGCAGTTGTTCCGTAGATCGTCAGAGTGGGCTGCGTGATCTTGTCAGCATAGGCTTCACAGAGCGAGAACAGGGACTGCATGGGCTGATCGCCAATGTGCATATTGGTGTAGTTTGGAACGGCAACTGGGCCTTTGGCACCGTCTCGGCCGTAGTAGTCATAAGTTTCGCCTGCCATCGGGTTGATACCAAGGTCGATGAAATCCTGTCGGGACATCTCGTCGTTTAGGCCGAAGGGGGCGACATAGTCTGGCTCACCGGTCTCATACTGTTTTTGCATTGAGGCGTTTGCTGCGTCGATCATCTGGTTGGCTATGCCTCGGTCGGTCCACTGGAACGCGTCAGAGGCCATCATGCCTGAAACCATGGCTATTTTCTTGATGCGGTGGTCGGTCACCGCTGACGATGCGATGGTCTGACCACCTTGGCAGACGCCAAGTCCGTAGATTTCCTCCACGAACGGCAGGGTGCCCAGATAAGATACGGCGTCCCACGTATTCTCGATCAGGCGGAAATTGTAGCGGGATTGTTTGTGCTCACCCGGCAGAGCCGGGGAGTCGCCCATTCCGAGGTAGTCGAAGCCCAAATAGATGAAGCCTCGTGCGGCCATCTCCGGCCCGTAGGTTGCCGGGATTTGGTCCTTAACCTGTGGGAACGGGCTGGCCCCCACGATAGCCTTATAGGTCTTCGTCTCATCAAAACCTTCGGGCAGGTAAAGATCGCCCGCCAAATCCACGCCGAACGATTTGAAGGTCACTTGGTTTTTGCCTGAGGTAAGGGTCTGGGTTGTCACGGTCTTGCTCCTTTCGGGTTGGAAGGGTCTTTGCCTTGCAAAAGTAAATTGTGAAGTTTACTTATGAGTAAGTGAGGCGTTTGTAAACACAACTTTTTACTTTTTGAGGCAATACCCGTGAAACGTACTGAAAAGAAGCGGAAAGATATTATCGACGCGGCCATAGATGAGTTCCGTGAGCAGGGGTTTCTGGGGGCGAAGACCACCTCAATCGCCAAGAAAGCAAACGTATCGAGTCGTACGCTCTACAATCATTTTGAGAGCAAGGAGGCACTCTTCGAGGCCATCTCGGAGATCATGTTGGAGCAGAACCGGCGTATGGAGCCGGTGGTCTACGACCCAGATCGCGACTTCGCCGAGCAATTGAAGGATGCTCTGTGGCGCTACGTCGAGGTGATAACGGAAGAGACAGCCATCGGATTAAATCGAATGGTCTTGTCAGAGCTGATCCGCGACCTTGATCGATCCCGTCGGTTCTTCACTGAGACCGAGTCACATGACTACCCAATGACGGGCTTGATCGGTGGCGCCATGGACGCGGGCGTGATCCGAAAAGCCGATCCAGCCTTCGCAACGAACCAGCTCCTGGCACTAGTTAAAAACTTCTTCTTCTGGCCGGAGTTCTTCCTCGGCGAGAACCCGACACCGAAAGACGTACTGGACGATTGCGTCGCCATGTTTCTGGCGCACTACAAAGCGGACGTTTGAGTGCTGATCACCAACGGCAGAAAAGCCCGGATAGTGTTGAAAAATCCCGTTGATTGGTTTGCCTGTCGCTGATTCACTCGTTTTTGAGAGTGGAGGTGCGGTGATGATGGGACCGAGGCAGGTGGCGCAAGGGGCGC
>NZ_JBQFQX010000028.1:0-23686 GCF_056537105.1 Ruegeria sp. CH11 | reverse complement strand
ATGTGATCGCAGGCAAGGCGGTGGCCTTTGGCGAGGCGCTGCGCCCTGAGTTCAAAAGCTATATCCAGCAAGTCGTGGCCAACGCGCAGGCGCTGTCGGATCAACTGATCAAGGGTGGTCTGGACACGGTGACCCACGGCACCGACACTCACGTTGTGCTGGTCGATCTGCGCCCCAAGGGCGTCAAGGGCAACGCCACCGAGAAGGCTCTGGGCCGGGCACATATCACCTGCAACAAGAACGGCGTGCCGTTTGACCCGGAGAAACCGACCATCACCAGCGGCATCCGTCTAGGGTCCCCCGCCGGCACCACCCGCGGCTTTGGCGAGGCCGAATTCCGCCAGATCGCCGACTGGATCATCGAAGTCACCGACGGTCTGGCCGCCAATGGCGAGGACGGCAACTCCACCGTCGAGGCCAAGGTCAAGGCCGAAGTCGCAGACCTCTGCGCCAAGTTCCCAATCTACCCGAACCTGTAGGACGAAGGACCCGATCCCATGAGCTTTCATTCCATTGACCAGGCCCCTGCCCGCCTGAACCGCAGCGAACTGGCCGTACCAGGCAGCCAGCCCGGCATGTTCGAAAAGGCCGCCCAGTCGAACGTGGACGTCATCTTTCTAGATCTCGAAGATGCCGTTGCACCTGACGAAAAAGAGCAGGCCCGCAAGAACATCATCGAGGCGCTGAACGATATCGACTGGGGCAGCAAGACCATGTCTGTGCGCATCAACGGGCTTGATACGCACTATATGTATCGAGATGTAGTGGACGTCGTCGAACAGGCCGGTGAACGCCTTGATCTGATCATGATCCCCAAGGTTGGAACCGCCGCCGACGTTTATGCGGTCGACATGCTGGTGACCCAGATCGAAGACGCGAAAGGTTACAAGAAACGGATCGGGTTCGAGCACATCATCGAAACCGCGCTTGGCATGCAGAATGTCAGCGAGATCGCTGCGGCCTCGAAACGTAACGAGAGTCTGCATTTTGGTGTTGCCGACTATGCCGCCTCGACCCGCGCGCGAACCACGATCATTGGTGGCGTGAACCCGGACTATTCTGTTCTGACTGACGCGGATGCCGACGGAGGACGCCTGACCCACTGGGGTGACATGTGGCACTATGCGCTGGCCCGTATGGTGGTTGCCGCCCGTGCCAATGGTCTGCGTCCGATCGACGGGCCGTTTGGGGATTTCCAGGACCCCGAGGGATATCGCGCCGCAGCAAAACGCGCGGCGGTTCTGGGCTGCGAAGGCAAATGGGCCATTCACCCCAGCCAGATTGCTCTGGCGAACGAGGTCATGTCGCCGTCGGACGCCGAGGTTGACAAAGCGCAGCGCATTCTTGTGGCAATGTCCGAGGCCGAAGCGTCCGGCAAGGGCGCCGTATCTTTGGATGGTCGCCTGATTGACTATGCCTCGATCCGTCAGGCGGAAGTATTGGTCGAAAAGGCGGGGCAGATCGCCGCCGCATGAGCGCAAGGGCCGGGCAGATACTGGACACACCACAAAACACTGCCAGGGAAATCTTCGGCGACCTTGCTGCAGATTTCCCCAGGCCGTCAAAAAGGGCACAGGCTTGGGACTCAAAGCCAGTGGATGATAAAAGCGGCGAGCGCAAATGCAGACCGTCGCGAACTTTGCGCTACGGTGCTGACATCACAGACACCGTGACAATTTCTGATGCAACCTCAATGGTTACCGATCGCTGGACAGAGTCTCCAGAAACGCAACCAGGTCCGCGATCTCCTGATTGGAAAGGTTCAATTCGGAAAGTATGGCTTCTCCGTCGGCGTGAAGCCTTTCCGTGTCTATCTCACTGTAGTGCCTGATCACCGCCTCCAGGTCGATCAGACTGCCGTCATGCATGTATGGGGCGGTTTCGGCGACGCCTCGCAGACTGGGCGTACGAAAGGTTCCGAAGTCCGAATGACTTCTACGCACGTTACGCACCGCCCAAGCACCACGTTTGTCCGGATCGTCGTTCCAGTCTCCGTCAAGAGTGTATGAGCTCGAAAGCAAGACGTTCAATCCGCCGAACCGTCCTTGATCGACCTTGGTGTCGTTCAGAAAATATGGCACGCCGGCGTCGTGGAACTCGTTGTTGGAAAATTTCGGACCGTTGTGGCAGAAGACACATTTTCCGCGCCCCAGGAAAATCTGGAGACCGCGCTGCGCAGTTGCCGGATAACTGGCCGCCATTGCCAGATCACCGCGCTTCAGCGCATCTCGAAATTCATCAAATGGCGTCCGCTTGGTAACTAATGTTTCCAGATAGGCCGACAGAGTTTTCGCGGTATTCACCAGAACCAATTCTGGGTTTTGATTTCGAATATTGCCAAAAATGGCTTCATATGCATTCGCATATGAGCTCTGAGAAATTGCCGTTTTTAGACTGGACCGACTGTGCGCCATCTCATGCTTTTCGATGATCGGATGCAGGCTTGCGGCCCAAAGACTGTCGCTTTTGCCGCCCCATCCGTACCAGCGAAGGCCAGTGAGGTTTCGCAGAGATGGAGTATTGCGATCCAACAAAACCCGCCCGAGCGCTCGCGCGTCCGACGTGGTAAATGCCTGCTCTGGATCATGACAACTTGCGCAGGAAAATGCACCGTCGACTGACAACACAGGATCGTTGAACAAGGCCGCCGCCAGCGCGATCGCATTTGGATCTTTTGAAACCCTGTTGCTTGGATCCGGCTGGATTGATGGCGGCCACGGGCCGAAAGACAGTGTTTGTTGGATTTCGTCGTCGGACAACAGGACTTCCGCGCGCACTGCTCCCGTCAGGACCAAGAACACGGCTGTCGCCCACACCTTCATTTCAACGCAATGTCGGAGGTGTAGGTTACAACTCGCCCGTCGAAATCGACGTCCACTTGCAGTTCCCATAAACCCGGCATGTGAAACAGGATATCATCGACGCGGAACACCCCGCCACCCATTGCAGTGACCACGGGAGTGTAATTCATCCCGTGTTGGTGAGCGGGCATGATCGCATCGACACGTATTTCATCCACTGCAGTTTCGTCGCAGACGGAAATTAGAATGGAAAACGGTTGGGCCAACGGGATTTCTTCGACGGCAATTTGCACTTTGGGTGCGTTTTGAGTGTCCGATTTCATGGGTTGCCCGGTTGGTTCACAAGCGACAGCCGCGCCAGAGGATGCCAGAAACGAGACAACCCAACGGATCATTCTGTTGCCAGCAATCGCTCAGCGTTGGCATAGGCAATGTTGTCGGCGATCTGATCAGGAAGCAATTCCAGCCATTCGCGCGAAAACTCGGCATGAGGGCCTACGTAGTACCAACGCTCCGGTGCGAAGGTATCCGTACCGACCATGAACCGATCCGGGTGCGCTTGGAACGCTGCTTTCCAATCCGGGTCGAGTCGCCCTCGCGAAACCATATCTGAACGAAACGCCAAATCGGCCCAAAGCCTGGGATGGGTATCCAGCGCATCGACCACACTGTCCGGGTCGTCAAAGCCAGAATGGGCCCACAAAACTCTTGCTTCTGGCCAGGTCTCGAAGATCAGGTCAACCGCCTCTCGATCGCCGTGGTGGTGAAGAATTAGGTTCCGCTCTTTCGCCAGAGCGATCATGCGCTGGATGACTGGCGTTTTGATATCATCCCCATAAGCGTGAAACTCGCCGATGGCTTCGTATTTGTTCTTTGCCAGATTTGCTTCCAGATAGTCGATAACAGTTTCATCGTGCATCCAGGTGTTGATCTCTCCACGGCGACGGTAAGGGCGAAGGGCCGGAACAACGATGTCCGGCGCTGCGGCCAACAGCAATTGCGTCCCATTGTCATCCGAACTGGAAACCAGTGCTTTTCGCACGCCTGCATCCCGCAGGATACTGGCCACTTGTTCGGGTGGGACCAGCTGGACGGCGTCATGGCTGTAGTGAATGTGAGCATCGAAAATCGGGCGCTCGTCGGCGATGGCCACTCCACTGAATAGCGCTGCACATACAATGAAAGTGTGTTTTAGCACTTCTAGTGTCCTCCGTGGCGTTCAGTCCCGAGCAAGCGTGACGTCGAAATTCACGTGCAGGTAAGATGCAGTGATCTTACCAGAAAGTTCCATTCCATCGGGAAATTCTGAAGCGGATCGCTCAACATATGTCATCACCAGATCGTCCCGAACGCCAAACACTGTATCCTGATCCAGATAGGGATCGTCGTCTGGAAAAATCTCGGTCACAAGTGAGCGATACCCCGGGGCTTTGACGATAAAGTGCAGGTGAGAGGGCCTCCATGGATGGCGACCGCACGCGCGCAGAATATCGCCAACTGGTCCGTCGGACGGCACTGTGTATTCAACTGGCTTTACTGTGGTGAACGCATATTTTCCATCCTCTCCAACCGTCATCAGACCGTGGAATGAATAGGTGTCCTGATCTTCATCCTGACTGGCATAAAGTCCATTTGGTGCCGTCTGCCAGATGTCGAGTTCGGCTCCTGCGATCGGTTTGCCCTCGGTATCCCGGATAACGCCTTCGGCGAGCAGAACCGGTCCACCGTAATGTCGCTTCATATCCCCGCCAATGGGCAGCGGAGGTGCGCCAGACACATGAAACGGACCTAATACCGACGAACTTGTCGCGTCGGGGCTTGAATGCAGCATATCCACCAACGACGACAGCCCCAGCACATCTGAGGCCAGGACAAACTCGTGCCTGTCCTCGGCCTCCACAGCGGCGCATCCTTCGAGAAATGCAATCCCGGCGCGCCATTCGTCATGTGTCAGATTGGTCTCTCGTGCGAAATCATGAAGATGTTTGACCAGAGACCCCATGATTTCACGCATACGCGGCTCGGTGTCTTTGGACAGATATCCCATGAATACGTCGGTGACGTTGTCCTTGGTAACTGTGCGCATCTTGACCTCCTTATATCAGGGCAAGGCTGAGGATCGGGAATTCGATCAGAATAAACAAAACGATCAGCATGACTAATGCGAACGGCAGCGCGCCCATGAACACGTCCTTGAGCGATATGCGGTCGTCGTTGATCGTGGATTTGATAACGAAACAGGATATACCCAATGGCGGGGTCAAAAGCCCGATTTCAGCGCCGACAACGGTGATGATCCCGAACCAGATCAGCGACATATTAAGCGCCTCGGCCATCGGCAGAAACAGCGGGACGACGATCAGAATGATCGATGCCGTATCGAGCAATGTCCCAAGAAACAGCATCAGCAGCACGTACAGTAGCATGATCGACCAAAACGACGCCGAATTCCCTGCAAGCAAATCCTGCAATTGGTTGGGCAGACCAGCAAGACCCAGCATACGGCTGTAGATCGAAGCCGCCGTGATCAGGAACAGGATCGCCGCTGTTATGTGACCGGTTTCCAGCAACGCGTCCCAGAACGCGCGCGGAGACATCGACTTGCGGGCGACCGCGATGATCAGGGCGACGAAGGCTCCTGCGGCCCCTGCCTCAACTGCGGTCAACCAACCTGTGTAGATACCGCCAAGTACGATGGTGATGATGAACAATGTCGGCAGGGTTTTGGATGCGATCTCGCGCTTGGACATCCATTCGGTGTCTTCGACGACCCGGCCCCCAACAAATGATGGTGTGAAACGTCCCATGACCCAAATCGCGCCGACATAGGCGATCGCCAGCATGATCCCTGGAATAACCCCCGCAAGAAACATGTCCCCAACGGACTGTTCGGCGACAAAGGAATAGATGATCAACATAGCAGAGGGCGGAATGATCATACCCAGGACCGAAGACCCGGCCACCACGCCAACAGCAAAGCGCGGGTTATAGGCCTGCGCCATCATCTGCGGTACCGAGACTTTGGTGAACACGGATGCCGACGCAATTGACGACCCGGTTACCGCCGCAAAAACGGCGTTGGCCCCGACAGTCGCCATGCCGATACCGCCTTTGACCTTGCGAAACCGCATGGTCATAACTTCGTAGATGTCTCTGCCTAACCCGGCCTTTGAGACGATGAGCCCCATAAAGGTAAACAGCGGGATCGTTGCGAAACTATATTCCATCGCGCTGTCGCCGACCGCCACTTTCAGCAGGTTGAGCGCCAGCGTGAAATTGTCTCGCATCAGCCAGATCGACACGAACGAAACCACACCGAGGGCAATGGGGATGTAGACGCCAGCGTAGATCAGAAAGACGATGGCAATAACCGAGATCAGGCCAATCTCAATCGGCGTCATTCTGCGGCCTCGTCATGTTCTGGGGTGCGAACAAGATGCGGGCGGTCCTGCGCCGTGACGACCTTGAGCAGGAAGATCACGCAGGCAAGCGCAGTACCGCTCGCGATGACCAGTTTGACTGGCCACCATGGCAATGTGAAAAGACCGGGCACGCCGAAATAGTCCTGCGTTTCCCACATATGCAGGAACTCGGGAAAGGTGACGTAGGCGATAAGGCCCATGAAGATTGCCGAGATTGCGTTGATGATGCGCCTGAGATTGGACGTCAGGCCGGGGCGACGATTATGGAGAAGGTTCAGAAACCCGTCTGAACGCGTCAACCGGTCCACCCGAACCACATCCGCCAGCTGCAGAAATACGATCATCACCACCGAGAACTGCACCATCTCGTAGGTGCCCCGCAACGGAGCAGAAAACAGACCGCGCGCAACGACATCCACGTTCAGGATAACCACCAACGCCAGTACAACGAGCGTACCCAAAGCGTTGGCGGTGATTGCAAGAGCATTGGCGACCCGCGAAAGGCCAGCAACTGCGGTCTTTAGCACGTTAGGCCCCTTTCGTGGATCGCCAGACGGTTATTCGGCCGTCCAGTCACGCACCCCTGTAAACCCGGCATCCTGAAGTTTGCCAAGATAGGCGGCCAGCATCTCGGTGCCTTGTTCACCGTTGTCATTCAACGTTGCCGCCCATTCCTGCGCAACGTTGGGCATCGCGTTGGCCCATGCCGCTCGGTCCTCGTCCGATACTTCAACAATCGTACCACCCGCCTCGGTATAAGCGTCCCGCGACGCAGCGGCGCGGTCCATCGCGATACCGGCCACATGGTCGCGATAGTCTATGGCAACGGCCTTCAGCACATCCTTGACCTCGTCCGGCAAGCCGGCCCAATAGTCCGCGTTCACGGTGATGGTTTTTGAATTCACGGCCCCCAGATCAGCGCGCAGCATATAAGGCGCAACTTCCGCGATCTTGAAAGTCTTGGCGGCCTCGGGCCACAGCATTCCGCAATCCACCAGACCGGTTTGCAGCATGTTGTAGAAATCGGTCAGGCCACCACGCACGCCCGCAGCATCCTTGATACCTTCGAGATACCGCAGGTTCAGCCCGGCTCCGGCAATCTTGCGGCCCTCAAGATCGGCGACCGAAGAAACGGGTTCCGTGCAGAATATCTGATAGGTGTCGAGCACCACGCCTGTCGCCAGATAGACCTGGTTTTGCGCGGCGAACTCGTTTTGCATCGCCGGGTATTCGCGGGCAATTTCATCTACTGCCTTGGCCACCGCACGGGCATCTGACGCAACAAAGGGTGTTGATCCCGAAATGCCCTGACTGGGCAATTTCGAGGAATGGAAGATGGTTGTGACAATTCCTATGTCGCCAAGGCCAAGCTGAATCCCCTCTAAAACGCCCTTTGGCTTGACGATTGAACCGCCGTAGTTCTCCTGCCAGTTCATCTTATAGTTTCCGGATTCGGCCAGTCGCTTGTCGACTTCGGGAATGAAGAAATTGGTGAACTCCTTCACCCACAAGGCGCGATCAGGATAACCGTCGATCACAACGGCGGAAATGGTTTCTTCGGCTGCAAGAGGCATCGCCATAACGCTGGCAAGGGCAGCGCCTATGAGGCTGCGTTTGGTCCAGTTCTTCATCTCTCTCCTCCCAGAAAGTCGGGTCCTGTCGTTCTTATTCGTTGGTTTTGACCCAGTTGACGGTCAGGTCCGTGCCTGCCGCTTTGAACAGTTTTGCAATGGCGCAATACTTGGCTGTTTCTTCGCCTACGCGCGCCAGCTCCTCCTGGCTGGCGCGCGTATCGCAACGTACCGTGAGTGTGACTTCGGGAAAGGGTACGTCGATCTCTTCTTCCATCAGAACACCGCGACGATCCAACCTGCACATGGCGTCGATCGTCACGGTTCCCAGGTCAATTCCCAGCCGTTTGGCATTCTTGTGTCCAATGACATTTGTGCAGGCTATCAGGGCTGTCATTGCCGTTTCCGTCGGGGATGGTCCTTGATTGGTTCCGCCGCGCTCGACGGGTTCATCAATAATGACGTTCAGGTCACGAACAGGTATCTCGGTGCGCGCATGTGTCGGACACCGAGCGGTCGTACGGTATGTCACGACAGGTTTCACTTTGATCGCCACAGCGTCACCTCCTCATGCATAAGAGCACACTCTTTCGAACGGAAATCGCGGGAGTTTGTGGAACAAACCGGTTTCGTCCGCATACCCCAGATTGCAGAGAAAATTTGACCTGAGAGTCGTTCCCGCAAAGAATTCTTCATCAACAATGGCGTTCGAGAAACCCGACATCGCCCCCACGTCCAACCCGACAGCCCGCGCCGCGATCATGAAATAAGCGCCTTGCAGCGTCCCGTTGCGGTAGGCCGTGTCCGCTACATAGTCGGGGTTGTTTTCGAACAGAGGCCGACGATCATCGTGCGGAAAGAGGAACGGAAGCTCTTTCCAGAACTCCATATCGTAGGCAATGATCGCGGTGACTGGCGCGCCCATCATTTTGGCGACGTTTTTGGGTTTCAGCGATTTGGCCAGCCGCGCCTTGCCTTCGGCAGTTTTTACAAAAACGAACCGCGCAGGCAGCGTGTTCATGCTGGTCGCGCCATTGATGGTGATGTCGTAGATCTCGTGAAGCAATGCGTCGGAAACGGGTTTGTCTGTCCACGCATAATGAGATCGGGACTCGCGCAATATCAATGCGATGGCATCATCCGACAGGCGTGGAATACGGGCGCGAAGATCGCGATGATCCTGCTGCGCCTTCGCGCGTAGCGCCTCCAGCTCTGTTGCGGTTGGTGCAGTCATTCCGCGGCCACCTTTGACTTGGCGTCTTTCTCGTCGATGACCGGACTTGCGCAGATGCCGATGCCTTCGATCTCGACCTCGACGGTTTCACCCGGCTTCAGCCACCGGGGGTTCGGTTTCTTGGCATGCCCGACACCCGGCGGTGTCCCCAGCGCGATCAGATCTCCGGGTTCGAGAGTGGTGTATTCCGAGATCGTCGCGATCACCTGCCGGACACCCCAGATCATATTGGACGTGTTCGAACTTTGCAGGATTTCATCACCAACGCGGCTTTCAATCTTCAGGCCCGAGGCCCCTTCGGGCAATTCATCAGGCGTCACTGTGAACGGGCCTATCGCACCTGTGTCATCAAAGTTTTTGCCGGGCGTCCATTGTACGGTTTTGCGTTGATAGTCCCGTACCGATCCATCGTTGAATACGGTGTAGCCAAAGACGTAATCTAATGCGTCCGCCTCCGATATATGCCGACCACGTTTGCCAACGATCAGCATAAGCTCAGCTTCGTAATCCAGCTTTTCTGAACAGGCGGGCCGCACCATTGGCTGCCCCGCCGCCATGATCGAGTTTTTCCCCCGCATGAACAACGTTGGGTATTCGGGGATCTCGTACCCCCCCTCCTTGATATGGTCCGTATAGTTCAATCCCATGCAGATGATCGTACCGGGTGCTGCGACCGGCAATGCGGGCGTGATCGAAGATACGGGCACCTTGACTGCATCGGCGATTTTATCGGCCAGCGAGTCGATCAGAGCAGGGTTGGCTATCAAACCCATCAGGTCGTGACCTATGGCAGGGTTCAAAGTGGTCAGGTTTACTGCGTCTTCTCCGGACACGACAAAGACGGCAGCGCCTTCCGAAGTCTCTCCCACAAGGTATTTCATCACCACCACCCATGCCAGTTTCCTTGCTTTTTGCCGACTATTTTGCGAAGTGTCAAATAATATCGATATTTTTGGGAGGCAGTCATGGTCGCTTGGGCGGATTACAAATCACAAGCCAAAAGCCGGGGTGCGTTAGCGTTGGAACTTTATGTTGCGCACAGCACTCCGGCCAAAGCGCCCGAAGATGTGAAGGCATCGCTGCCTGATCATTTGGCCTATCAGGCACAGCTTGAACGATCTGGTCATCTGGCGTTTGCCGGACCCATGTCAGACGAAAGCGGTGCCCACATGCAGGGGATGGGCCTGATCATCTACCGCGCAGACAGCCTTGAGGCTGCCCGGAAACTGGCCGAGGACGACCCGATGCACAAAAGCGGCGCACGCAGCTTTATCCTGCGCCGCTGGATGATAAATGAGGGCTCGTTCACTTTGTCTGTCGGCCTGTCATCCGGAACAAACGCTCTAAGTTGAACTCAGATCAAATTCGCTCAGCCGAAAAAGGAGCGGCAGGATATGGACGCCATGCTTGACACCGAAGGCAAGGAAACATCGGCAACTCATGGCGCTTATCGTCGGCTGCGCGAGATGATCCTGACCGGAGAGCTGCCTCCCGGGCAAAAGCTCAAGATCGAACAACTGCGCGGGCTGCTGGATACAGGTGCCAGCCCGGTTCGCGAGGCGCTGAGCCTTTTGACCTCGGACATGTTGGTGGAACGGATTGACCAGCGCGGGTTCCGAGCCGCACCTGTCAGCAAGTGCAATTTCGAAGAGATACTGCTGTTGCGATGCAACTTGGAGGAAACCGCTTTGCGCGCCTCGATCATCAACGCAGATGCGGCTTGGGAAGACGCGCTTGTATTGCGGCATCACCATATGAAGAAAGCCAGTCTACAGGGATCAGACGATTTCGAGCACGCCCACAAGGCATTTCACATGGCGTTGCTGGACAATTCAAAACTGCCACTGCTGATGAGATATTGTTCGCAGCTGTATGACCTGAACATTCGATACCGATATCTGGCAGCGGGCGGTCCAAGTTATCAGAAACGCGATATCGCGGCCGAGCATCAGCAGATTCTTGACGCGGCACTGGACCGTGATGAAGAGAGTGCAACCCGGCACTTGAATGACCACTATCGTCGCACGGGCGAATACCTGAGCAGTCAGATGGGGTCCTGAAGGCTGTGTGCGGTTTTTCAGGCTCTCAACGCAAATAATCCGATCTTCCTGCCACCCATCGTGCCTCTTGCACCGGCAGCTACCGTCGCGCTCTGGCTGTGACCTAAGTGGGGAGGGGTACTAGCGTTCGCTTGAATTTGCGACATCACCCCGTGAATACATCCGGCGCATGACCAAAGGGGTCAGGTACATAGGTATTTGGTATGCCCCGATAAACACCATGATCGGTGCTGTGATTTCCGGCGGAAGAGCCACAAAAAACAGCGCGATGTTGCGGTTACCCGCGATCAGAGAGATTGCGACGGCCTTTGCCGGCGGCAAACGTTTGCGCGTCAACTGGAAGGTTGCAATCTGGGCGCCAATATTCACCAGGCAAGCGAAGGCGATCCAGAACGCGGCAGACCAGGGATCGCCCAGCGCCGTTGCGCTGACCGATGGCATTACGCCTATGACGAAAACAGCAAGTGTTAACGTGGCCAGCCCTTCAAGGCTCAGAAGCGTTGATTGCGACGGATTGCGTAAAACCGTCCGGCGCAGACACACGGCGACAATGGTGACGACTGTGATGGTCAGAAACAAGCTGAACGCGGCCTTTAACACGGTCCACAGATCCCCAAGCTCGGGCATCAGCCAGAAGATCGGCAGCGATGTAAGGGGCAAAACAGCTGTCCCAACCACGACCAGTCGCATTGCATGTTCGGCAGGATACCCCATCATCATGCAAAGGTTCGGACTGCCCGAGATGGACGGCGCTGCGGTCATAATCAATAGCGAAAGAACAACCGCCGTACCCGTCCATCCACCTGCAAAACCAATAGCAACGACGACCAGTGGCGTCAGAAGCTGGAACGCGATAACCACAAAAATGACCTGACGCAGATCAGCCAGCGATCCCAGAATGGCCGCTGGCTCGATCCGCAGAATTGTCGCGAACAGCAAAAGCACAACAAGCGGTGGCAGCAGCGGTCGCATAGGCTCGGCCAACCCGGGCAACAACAATCCCGCAACCAGTCCAGAGACCAAAACGTAAGGGCCATTGCGCGCCGCCGAGAGCAGCGGGTTCACCGAGCGACCCTACCCGCCCGGGCTTTGCCGCAGGTTATCGGGCAGCCACGTCGCCAGTTCCGGGAACCAGATCAGGACGAAAACCATCAGCACCATGATCAGGAACATCGGGATTGCGGCGCGTGCAATATAGCTCATCTCGTGGTTGGTCATGCCCTGCATCACGAACAGATTGAACCCGATGGGCGGTGTGATTTGCGCCATTTCAACGACGACCACGATGAAAATGCCAAACCAGATCAGGTCGATCCCCGCGTCGCGGATCATCGGCTCGACCACCGCCATTGTCAGCACGACCGAAGAGATACCGTCGAGGAAACAGCCCAGAATGACGTAAAAGACCAACAGCACCATCAGCAACTCAAACCGCGTTAGCTCCCACCCGGCGATCAGGTCGGCCAGCCCGCGTGGCAGGCCGGTAAAGCCCATCGACAGCGACAGAAACGCAGCCCCCGCGAGGATCAAGGCGATCATGGCACTGGTGCGGGTCGCGCCCATCAGGCTTTCAGTGAAGGTCTTCCAGTTGAGCGACCCCTGCCCTGCCGCCAGCAACAAGCCCCCAATCACGCCGAATGCTGCCGCCTCGGTGGCTGTGGCATAGCCCAGATACATCGACCCGATCACCACCATGATCAGCAGGATCACAGGCAGCAAAAAGCGCGAGTTCTTGACCTTTTCGGAAAAACTTAGCTTGCCTTCGTCATTCGGGTTCCAGTCTTTGCCAACCTTCGAATAGATGGCGACATAACCCATGAACATCGCAGCCAGCACCAGACCCGGCAGGATCCCCGCAAAGAACAGCTTGGTGATCGATTCATTGATTGTGACGCCGTAAACGATCAGCGTCAGTGATGGCGGGATCATGAGTCCAAGCGTCGCCGCGCCCGTCAGCGTACCGATGACCATGCGTTCAGGATAGTTGCGCTTGCGCAGTTCCGGGATCGACATCTTGCCAACTGTGGTCAGCGTCGCGGCGGACGACCCGGAGACCGCCGCGAATACAGTGCAGCCTACGATGTTGGTATGCACCAATCCGCCGGGCAAAGGCGCCATCCATGGCGAAAGCCCTTTGAACATATCCTCGGATAATCGCGTTCGATACAAGATCTCACCCATCCAGATGAACATGGGCAACGCGGTCAGGGTCCAGGACGAGGATGCCGACCAGATGGTCGTGATCATCACGTCGCCCACGGGCCGCGTCGTGAACAATTCCATCCCGACCCAGGCGACGCCCATCAGGGCCAATCCGACCCATACACCGGTGCCGAGCAAGGTGAAGAGAACAAAGAGAAAGAGGATGATGACTGAAATGTTTTCCATACTCTCACTCTCCGTGGCTTTGGTCGGCCAGATCGCGGGTGATACGGTGATCCCCCTTGAACAGGACGTGGAACAGGTGATCCGTCAGCGCGATGGCCAAGATCACGGCCCCGATCAGCATTGTGGATTGCGGTATCCAAAGCGCGGTTTTGTCCTGCCCCTGACTGATATCGTTGAACTTCCAGCTCCAGTAGACAAAGCGATAGGCATACCAACAGAAATACCACATCACGGCAGCGCCGATGGCAAAACACCAGATTTCAAGGATACGCCGCACTCCATCGGGAACCGCGTTCAGCAGGATCGAAACACGGATGTGACTGCCGCGGTTCAGCGCGTTGGCGAAGGCCAGAAACGAGGCGGCCGCCATGGCATATCCGGCATAGTCAGGCGCGCCGGGAAAAACTTCGCCGGTCCAGCGGGCCAGCATTTGCACCACAATCAACACCAGAATGGCAATCAGGCTAAGCGCCGCCAGAACCCCTGCTGCCAGATAGATGAAATCCAGTACGGACCTGAGCCCTCGCATTGCCGCCATGCTGTCCCCGCTGTGTTTTTTTGGATTGAGAGCAAGCGGCAGGATAACCCGCCGCTCGCATATGAATGGTTACTGAGAGTTGAACGCATCGACGATGGCTTTGCCTTCGTCCCCTGCGGCCTCGAGCCATTCGTTGGTCATGGTGACGCCGATCTCTTTCAACTCATTGGTCATTTGCTCGGACGCGGGACCAACGGTCATTCCGCCATCACGCAGACCCTGCAATGTGAAACCGGTGTATTCCTTGGCCCGCCAGTTGCCCGCATATTCGGCCAATTCCGCACAGCCCTTGATGACGTTCTTGTTTGCGTCCGACACGCCGGACCAGACATCCGAGTTCACCATCACGTAGTTGCGCGGCAGCCAGGCATCGACTTCGTAGAAATAGTTCAGGCTTTCCCAGACCTTGCGATCGTATCCAGTGGATCCCGAAGACACCATCGAATCCGCAACACCGGTGGCAAAAGCCTGACTGATTTCAGCGGCTTCAATCGTCACCGGCAGCATTCCGGTCAGTTCCGCCAACCGCGATGTGGCATTGTTGTAGGACCGGAACTTGATGCCTTCCATATCCGCGACCGAGTTCACCTCGTTCTTGAAATATAGTCCTTGAGGAGGCCATGGAACGGCATAAAGCAGGGTCAGGTTCTGTTCAGCCAACAGCTTTTCGATGGACGGCTTGGCCGCGTCCCATAGCTTGGCGCTGTCATCGAAGGAAGTCGCAAGAAACGGGATTGAATCAAAGCCAAACAGCGCGTTTTCGTTCTGGTGACCGGACAACAGACGCTCACCGATCGGGGCCTGCCCGGTCTGGATTGCGCGCTTGATGTCAGCACCTTTGAACAGTGACCCGGACGGGTGCGTGACGATTTCGATTTCACCACCGGTTCCTGTGGTTACGCATTTGGCGAATTCCGCGCCCGTGGCGGAATGGAAGTTTGATGCGGAATACGCCATCGGCATGTCCCACTTTTCGGCCATGGCCGGAGCGGCTGCGGCAGCGGTCAAGGCGGTTGCCGCCAGAAGGCTTGTCAGTCTTTTCATTGTCTTCTCCCTATTGAATATCGATTTTCCAGCGTTGCCCGCCGGTTGCTTTTATGTTGCGAAACGTGACGGCGCGTAGACGCTCATGTCCGTGTTCGGGTTTCTGCCCGCGATCATCTGCGCCAAAAGGCGTCCTGTCTTTGGCCCGCCTGTCAGGCCGATGTGATGGTGCCCAAAGCCCATATACGCACCATCGATACCCGGAACCGCGCCAATGATGGGGATCGAGTCTGCCGGTGCGGGCCTGTGGCCCATCCATTCCACTTCCTCCTTCCATGTCACACCCGGAAAGGCCGCCCGGGCGTTCTTGCGCATCAGTTCAAAAGGTGCGCGCGATGGTGCCGCCTCGAGCCCGCCAAACTCCACAATTCCTGCCAAGCGTATCCGCCCGTCCAAGGGTGTGGCAACAAACTTGCCAGAAGCGACCATAACAGGGCTGCGAGGCATCGCCGAAGGATCGACCAATTCCAGATGATAGCCGCGTTCGCTTTCAAGAGGCACCGAAACCCCCAATCGCTTTGCCAGAGGTCCGGACCAGACCCCTGCTGTCACGATGGCGGTGTCGCAGGGGATGGTTTCGCCATCCGCATGCACACCGGTGACCCGTCCGTTTACGCGCGCTACGTCGTCAACGGCGGCGCGGATGATCCGGCCCCCGTTCGCCTCAACACATGCGGCCAGGTCTTTCACATAGCGACCGGGATCCGCGATGTGGCCATGATCCGAAAGCCTGGCAGCGAACCCAATATCCTCACTGAATACCGGATCATATTCGTGAAAAGCCCGGCCCTCCAACTCTTCCCAGTCGAACCCATGCTTGCGCCGGATGCCCCATCCGAAAGCATCGCTTTCGAAATGTTCCCTGTCATTATAGAGAAACAGATAATCCGACGGTACGATCCACTTTTCAGCGCCTGTGCCAACCGCCAAGGCATTGTGATCATTCAGACTGTCACCAACGATGGGTACAAGTGCCGCCGCGATACGCGCAACGTCATCGGCATTTGCGTGGCTCAGATATTGCCGTAGCCACGGGATCAGTTTTGGCAAGTACCCCCATTTCAAGAACAACGGCTGAGAAGCGCTCAGCAACATTTTCGGAGCCTTGGCAAGCAATCCCGGGACGGTCACCGGCACAATGGAGCACGAGGCCAGAACGCCTCCATTGCCGTGCGAGGTTCCCTCACCCGGCCCGGCTTTGTCGATCAGGATCACATCATGGCCGTCGCGCTGCAGCCAAACCGCAGCGGATACGCCAACAATACCGGCACCAATGATGGCTATGGTCTTGGCTTCGCTCATGCTGCAACCGCCTTTGCCACCGCATAGTGATCCAGCTTCGCCAGATCGGGCCTGCCGCCCAGTCCAGGGCCCGAGGGGACAATGACCTGGCCGTCGCGCGCTTGAAACGGTTCCTCCAATATGTCCTGGCTGAGGAAATACGACGCTTGGTAGAATTCGCAACCCAATGTAATTTCAGGCGTCGCGGCGATCATATGGGTCCCGGCCAGATGCGCCAGACCAGCCTCGAACATGTCGCCGCCATATGCGGTCAGGCCATGCGCCGAAGCGATACGGGCAACAGTCTGACCTCGCGTCAAACCGCCCGATTTCATGATCTTCACCGACACGCCGTCGCAAATCCCCTCGCGCGCGGCGCGTTCCATATCTTCGGGCCCAAAGATGCTTTCATCGGCCAATAGCGGAACGTTGGACGTCTGGCGCAACCTCGCCATCATACCGAAATGATGTGCGCGCACCGGCTGTTCTATGAAATCCGGTTCAAACTGGGCCACGTCCAGCACGCGCGCCGGGGCCTCATCGATTTCAAGCCCTTGGTTGTAGTCCACGCGCACCGAGAAGTCCGGATAGTTCTGCGCGAGGTGTTCAAGCCGCATGATGTCAAACGCATGATCTCGGAACCCTGTCTTGAGTTTGACGATCCGAACGCCATCCTCGCGCAAGCGTGCCAACAGGTCTAAGTCCTGCGCAAAATCCGGGTTCGCAATCGAGCAACTGAGCGGAATAACGTCCCTGCAACGTCCACCGAGCAGCGACCAAACAGGCACGCCGCCGATCCGACCGGCCAGATCCAACAGGGCGCTTTCCAGTGCTGCCTTGGCCTCGGTGCAATGCGCAACTGCAAAGGCCGCGCGCTCCATGACAGCCGAGCGATCGCCAACCTTTGCCCCGATCACAAGGGGCCGTAAATATCGATCCAGGGCCGCGTATGTAGCTTCGGGCGTGCCGGTGAACACCGACCATGGCGACGCTTCTCCAAACCCTTCGGTTCCGTCTTCCGCCGTCAGCCGCAGGATAACAACCTCGCACGAGCCCTCGACCGACCCAATGCCGTGATCCCGCCGCGACGTGACTGGCAGTTTCAGGTGCCATAGATCAAACCCGACGATTTTCTGGTCCAGATCGCTCATTTCGTCCCCTGTTGACGAAATGAAGCCTGCCTTGACCAGCATATCATTTCAAATACTATATCTTCGAGAGTTCATCAGAAAAAATGATATGTTAGATGTCCCTGCGATTTCGCCAGTTGCAAGCTTTTCACGCGATCATGGAAACCGGAACCGTGACGGGCGCGGCCTCGGTCCTGGGCATCTCGCAGCCGGGTATCAGCAACCTGCTGGCGCAGCTTGAACGCGAAGCCCGGTTGCCGCTGTTCGAACGAAACAAGGGGCGCCTGCTACCTACGCCTGAGGCAGAGCTGCTCTTTCGCGAGGTCGATACAGTGGTGCGCGGGCTGGATCATGTGGCGCAGGCGGTGACAGACCTGCAGAACAAACACCCCGGTCAGTTGCAAGTTGCGGCGCCTCATTTGCTCTCGTTCGGCTTCATGCCGCAAGAAATCGCGCGCTTCGCCAAAAGCCGTCCGAACCTTTCGGTCAGTTTTCAGTCGCAATATTCATCCAAGATTCAGGAATGGGTGATCTCAGGCCTGTTCGAGATCGGCATTGTCGAAATGCCGATCCTGCATGACACGTTGAACCATCAGGTGTTTCGGTATGAAACACTCGCGACCTTCCCTCAGGACAGCCCGCTTGCAAAGCACGACATCCTGACACCCGAGATCCTTGAAAACGAACCCTTTATCGTGATGGGCCCCGAACACCAGACCCACCGCCGGACGCGCGATATCTTTCAGTCCGCCGGACGCACATGGCGCACGCAAATCCATACGCACCTGTCCGAAAACCTGCTGAGCTTCGTCAAACAGGGCATGGGCGTCGCGATGATCGATCCGTTTACCGTCACTTTCGACGAAGAAAGCGGGTATCAAACCCGCCCCTTCCAGCCTGCCGTTATGTTGGACCTTGCGATCATCACGGCCAAGGGTCGGCCGTTGTCGTCGATCGCGCAGGACTTTCTGGCCCAACTGATCCCGTCAATCGCGGCTTATGCCACCCATTCCGAGACCGGCGCCGCAGCCTCGTGAAGCTGTTGCGAATGGATGTCGACCAGCGTGGGGCCATCATGTTCAATTGCCTGTTTCAAAACCTTTGGCAGATCCTCGGGGTCTTTGACCGTCCATGATTTCACACCAAAGGCCGACGCCACCGCCGCGTGGTCGGTACGATTGAAATCGACGTTGTAGTATCGCTGACCAAACCCCGAGTCCTGTCCGGCCTTGATCCAACCAAAGACCGAATTCGAGAACACGATTGAGGTGATCGGCATGTTGTGCCGCACCATGGTTTCGAACTCGCCACAGGTAAAGCCGAACGACCCGTCGCCCATGACAGATAAAGTTTTGACCGAGGGTCGGCCCACATGCGCGCCCATCGCCGCGCCCAGCGAATATCCCAACGCCCCGTGCGCCCGATTGGTGATGAAATGCCGCCCGGGTTTGCGCCAGCGATAATGTGCGCTGAAATAGGGGCAAGGCGTGCCCGGGTCGGCAACGACAATCGCGTCATCGTCAAGGATATCCATCAACACAGCCATGACCGCTTCGGGCCGGATCGGGGTCTCTCGGCTTGCAGCGAGCGGGGAAAACGCGGCCAACTTCGCCTCCCATGCCGCGCGCGCCTTTTCGGCGCCGCCGAGGCGCGGCAGGTTCTGACGTGCCTCCAACGCCACGGCCAGCGCCTGCAGCGCCAGACGGGCATCGGCGCAGATCGCCACTTCAGTTTGATAATTCGCTCCGATAACCATCGGATCGCTGTCGATATGGATGATGGTGGCGTCTCGGCCCGGACTTCTCCAACGCTCAGTCGTGACCGATCCGGCGCGGCAGCCGATGAACAGGACCACATCGGCCTGATCAACCACCGTGCGGGTCGCCGGGACGCCCCCGTTCGAACCGACAACGCCCAGCGCCAGCGGGTCGGTTTCGGCGATCGAGCCCTGCCCCGAAACGGTGGTGGCGACCGGCATATCCAGCAGACCCGCAACGCGGCGCAGCGCAGGTTCGGCACCGGACAGAACCGGCCCACCGCCGCAAACGGCCACGGCCGACTTTGCCTTGGCCAAAATCTCGGCAGCCGCTTCTATCGCATCCAGATCGGGTCCAGCGCGCTCGGCCGGATAGCTTCGATGCCGCGCATCTGCCCAAATCTCGGCCTCGTCAACCTGTGCCTTCTGCGTGTCAAACGGCAGCGCTAAATGTGTTGCACCGGGTGTGCCGGTTGTCATCGCCCGGAACGCGGCGCGCACCATGGCCGGCAATCGCCCCGCGTCATCCAGTGAGGCATTCCACTTTGCAAGCGGCCGGAACAATCCGGGTTGATCCAATTCGGTCAACGGATACTTTCCCCGGCTGGTCGTCGCCACGTCCGAGGTGATCGCCAAAATTGGAACCGAGCTTTCGTTGGCCTCAACCACGCCTGGCAGGATATACGTCGCCCCGCCGCCCGATGGCCCTTCGCAGACGCCCGGCTTGCCGGTCACGCGAGCGTACCCATCCGCCATATAGGCCGCATGCCGTTCGTCCCGCGTCAGAATATGTTGAATGCCATGATCCATCCGCGCCATCGCGTCATAGAATGGCAACGTGGTGTCGCCGCACAAGCCGAAGATATGTTTCACGCCATGCGCCTCGAGCATGCGCACCATTGCCTCGGCTCCAGTCAAATAGTTCGTCCCACCCATGGCTTGTGATTCCTTCAAGTCAGAATTGCATGCAATCCTGTATACAGTTTTGTATATTGATTTCAAGAACCACCTGTGGCACCTGTGAATCGCAGTCGAAAGGACAAACGATATGGCGGGTCCGCGCGTCGATGACATCTACGATCAGGTCAAGGCGATGGCGGTCTCATTCCGTCTGCGCCCCGGTGACCGTCTGAACGAAGTGGCTCTATCGAAAGAGCTGGGCGTCAGCCGAACACCCCTGCGCGAGGCGTTGAACCGGCTGGTTGCCGAACGCCTGTTTGACTTCCGCCCCGGTCAGGGTTTCTTCTGCCGTCCGCTTGACGCGCAAAGCGTGTTTGACCTGTTCGAACTGCGGCAGATTATCGAGGTCGCCGCCGTTCGCACCGCCTGCGTCAAGGCGTCGGAAGATGACCTCCATTCGCTGCGCGAGGAGCTCTATTCGACCGGGATAGACATCACCGGCCTGACCGTCGAGGACGCTGTAAAGCGGGACGAAGCATTTCATCTTGGCATCGCCAAACTGTCCGGCAACGCAGAGCTTCTGCATACGCTGACCCGGATCAACGAACGCATCCGGTATATCCGTTGGATCTCGATGAGTATGGACCGCCTTCATCGTTCTAAAGACGAGCATAAACAGGTGATGCAAGCGTTGTTGGATCGCGACGAAGACGGCGCAGCCCGCGTTTTGGGCGCTCATATCGCCAAGCGCATGGACCAAGTGCAAGAGGCGGTGCGTCAAGGGATTTCCAGCATCTATATGGAAGGGTCCGACGTCATTTCGAACCGCATTATCGACGAGGCAAGGGCATGATCGCACAGGGCGGAAAATCCATCTATGGCGCGTCGGTAGGCATTCTCATGCTGGACGCGCGGTTTCCTCGCATTCCTGGCGACATGGGCAATGCGCAAACATGGCCGTTCCCGGTGCTGTATCGAATTGTTCGCGACGCCTCGCCTGACCGGGTCGTGCGTCATAAGGCCGAGGGCATGTTGGATGCGTTCATCGCAGCAGCGCAAGAATTGGTCAAAGACGGCGTCGACGGGATCACAACCAATTGCGGATTTCTGTCCCTGTTTCAGCACGAACTGTCAAAGGCGGTCCCGGTTCCGGTCGTCACATCCTCGCTGATGCAGGTCGACATGGTGAACCGCACCCTTCCGGCGGGCAAGCGAGCTGGGGTGTTGACCATATCGGCCTCGACGCTGACTCAGGAACACCTGCAGGCTGCACAGGTGCCACCGGATACCCCGATCGGCACCACCGAAGGCGGGCGTGAGTTTACGCGGGCCATTCTTGACAATGAGTTGACGCTTGATGTGGAAGACGCCCGCGCCGACAATGTCGAGGCCGCCCGTACGCTGCAGTCGAACCACCCAGAGCTTGGCGCAATTATTCTTGAGTGCACGAATATGTGTCCCTACGCAGCGGATATCCAGCAAGCCACAGGCTTGCCAGTTTTTTCGATGGTCTCGCTTGTCACCTGGTTCCAGGCGGGGCTGGCACCCCCAACCTATTAGCGTTTGCCATTGGTCATACGATGTATTTTGGCTTGCAGACAGACGGCTTCGAGTTGTGCCACCCAGACCCGCAGACCTGCGCTTTGGATGATGCCAGACTCACGCGAGATCAGCGCTACTTGTCATCTGGTCTTGACGTTTTGGGTCGCCGTATCCTGATTGAATCAGGAACGAGCGTCTGTTTCAGACCTTTCGTGTTTGAGCCCAAAGTACGCCGAAAGAACCGCGATCTCACGGTCTAAGTCGAAAATCAGTTCGTGACGCCTCTCGAAGAAATACGTTAATTTCAATTGCGCGATGCCGTCATCTTCTGAAACATTCGCCGCAGCTAGGGCCAGGACAGATAGCCACTAGATGACGAGTGCTGCCAGTGAGATGTCTTACAGGAATACTTTAGAACATCTGTCGTAACGTGTTGCGACGCTGCCGATACTTAAGCATCCCGAACATGACCTCGATCCGGTTGCGCCTTTAGTATCGGCGCTTGTCGTACCTTACCGGAATCTTGCGCAGCTTTCGATACATGCATGCATGTATCCCTTTGTCTTTCAACGCTTCCCTTAACGAATCCGCGTCATCGCTACGGTCGCCAAGCAGCCAATCGACATCTGGAAGGCCACCTGCTGTCGCCTGCGCACCGATGTAACCGCTGACTTGCCCCCCAGTGACGAAGAGATAACGAGAGCGACCTAGGCTCTCGCCGACGGCATGCCGTTTTGTGTTCATGCCGCCTTGCCTCCGGCAAAACAGACGTCCACGCCCCTTTTTCGACGCCCGTGCTGGTCGCGGTTTGGTGTGCCTTCATGTATATCGCGTCGATTATCAGGGTCTTCGTCTCGCTGTGCTCGGCGACCAGACCGGCCATTATCCGGGCGAAGATGCCCTTATCGCGCCGTTGCTTCCAGCGATTGTAGAGTCTCTTGTGAGGACCAGCGGCCGCAGGCGCATCGCGCCATCGTAACCCATTACGATTGATGAAGATAACACCACTCGACACGCGCCGATCATCGACGCGGGGTTTGCCATGGCACCTTGGAAAGAGGGACCCAAGACGCGCCATCTGCGCATCCGTCAGCCAGCAAAGCTCCGACATGTTCACCGCTCGACTTCGAACTGCGGATCACGCCACTAGGCAGATATCAATATGCCCTGACCCTAACTATTCCGAAAACTATCTGATCAACACGGATTCCGGTGCAGTTGTCCCCTCTTACCGTTTGCGAGCAAACGACCGCGCAGCAAAGGTTTGAAGCGACCCGTTCTGTCGGGCAAGCTGAGGTCGGATCAATAACGACGACGTTGAATTGCGTGAAGGCAAAGTTCGATCCGCAACCAGAACGGCTAATCGCCGACGCGGCTTACTGCATCGGGTCACCTTTTGGCTGGTTGGTTCGTCGCCAGATTGCACCACACATCCCAGTCTTCGATAAGACCGGGTGCAACGACGGAACTTGGACCCGTGCCGAATTCGAATGGAACGCCGGGAACGATCAAGACATCTGCCCAAATGTCGATGCACGCAAAGTATCGCGCAAGGAGCACGAAGATGCCCGGCAGGTCGCCCGATGCATCACAAAGGCCTGCTATTACGACATCTAGGCGAAGCTCGGAAACAAGGTTGGGATGATCTTTACCCACCTCAAACGCGTCCTCAGCCGCGAACCGTTCCGATTACGTGGCCCATGTGATCCAATTGACGAATTCCATCCCGGCGCTGCCCAGAACATCTGCAATTTGGCGAAGATTTTTCCCGCACCGCAACAAATGCAAAAAGCTCCATACGAAAGGCGTATGCGCGTCCGTTGGCACCACCTATTCTGCGCCAGCAGCACGTTTCAATTCTATAGAATCCGCGGAAAGTCGACCTTTGCTGTGCCTGTACAATTCATATTGCCCGTAATGTACACTCTGCGGAGAGGCTGTGTGAAAACTCCCTCTGTTTTCCGAGAGATGGTATGCTTTCAGCAATCGGCGCGGAGGCAATCCATGGGGCGGTTTATT
>NZ_JBQFQX010000027.1:0-27282 GCF_056537105.1 Ruegeria sp. CH11 | reverse complement strand
CAAACAGGCCGGACACACGACTGTACTGACAGACCATCGCAACTACAGAAATCTCTTGCAATGCAGGAGCCATCCACACACGACCTTGAGCGCTATGTTCGAATGCGGCGCTTGCGAGTTAGCTATCCGGCAAAATTCGACCAATACATGTGTCGGATGTTGAATTGAGACCACTCGTCTGGTAGCAGACGGTACTGGAAACCCTGATACAGGAGATATCAGATATGCTGAATTGTCAGACCTCAATGCTTCGCGCGGTAGGCGCAGTAGCCCGTTAAAGCGGTCTGACAGGTTTCCGATCTGAAGGCCGCCTCGTGAGCGGCCTTTTTTGTGTTTTCCTCATGTGGCGGCTTTCCATCATTTCATGGAGAGAACAATGCCAAGGTTATCACTTCACATACCAATCGGCCGGTCGCGCGGCCTCTTACTGCGGCTAGCGGCTATCTTCGACCGGCGACCCAGTGTGGAAAGGCCTATTCGACGAAAGAGAGCCGAGTTGCCGGCTCATCTGAGGAAGGACGTTGGTCTTCCACCGGAGGCTGAACACCCACCTCCTTCGCATTATCGGTTCCCTTTTTAAGGAACCGTCCAAGCAAGGGCATTAAGCTGCCCTTGCTATTTACAATCGTTCCGTGCCCGGAGTGATGCCTATCCTCCTTCTGCGCGATAAACGAACCCTGCGGTTTGCAGTTCCTATAGACGATTTTTAAGGCCCCCGGAGAGATCGTTTCGCACGCGTCCTGCAACCTGCAAAGACCAAGGTCGGCTGTTCCGAAGAAAAGCCGGCCAAACTGGAAGAGGAAATCCTGTCCATATTCGACCAGCTCAAGCCAAGTGCGAAAACAGCAGCGCCCTTGAGAACGCCAGCATTTCCGATGCAAAAACTGTCGTTGAAGTCGTCTCGACCATTGAAGGTTTTCTGGAGCAGCCAGTCCTTCTTTTAACCCAGTAAATTCCACTTCACGTCAGGATGTTGCGTGTTTGCTTGTCGTGCCGTGTCGGCAAGACAACAGGATCAAGACCAGAAAGGACAGGTTCAGTACGACGTTGAAGGGCGCCCCTACCAGAATGGAGCCTGAACTGTCAGCGCAAAACCAGGACCATGCCGTAATCTGAGCGGTCTTGGTTGCGGCAGCCGCCGATACTGGAGCAACATATGTTCCCAGCGCCCACTGCATTCCGCCCAAGCCAACCGTCAGGCCACCGGTGATCACCAGCAGTAAGGGCACCGGAACCGTCAGTTTCGCGGGAACGACGTGAATTGGCCAGTACGCGATTTGCAGAAGGATATGCGCGATGGGGTGCAGAAAAGGCAGGGAGGCCAGCGCAAAAAGCGCCCCGATTGCAACAAGAATGCCGCCTGAAATTCGCATTGCTGACTGTTGTTGAGTCATGACCATCTCCTTTCGATATGTGCTCTTCATGCGGCTAACAGCGGACGCAAATCAATTACCTCATAGGTAAGTGATTTCCGTTCGGACCCTTGTTAAGCTCGGCTCATGACACCCTATCCCAGTATGCTGAAAGAGTGGCGAAGGCGACGCAGGATGAGCCAGTTGGACCTGGCGGTCGAAGCCGCGGTCAGCGCGCGCCATATCTCCTTTCTTGAAACCGGGCGGTCCCGGCCCAGCCTGGACATGATCCTTCATCTGTCCGAGGTCATGAACCTTCCGTTCGAAACCCGAAACCAGATGATGCGCTCCGAAGGGTTCGCGCCGCGTTTTGCGGCAACGCCGATTGATGACGCGGCGATGTCGCCCATACGGGATGCGGTCGAATGGACTCTGCAGCAACACGCGCCTTATCCGGGATTGGTGCTGGACCGGCTCTGGACGGTTGTAATGCTCAACAGCGGTGCCCAAAGACTGTTCAAGCCACTGGGGATCCGCGAGGGGCAAAGCCTGCTGGACCTGCTGACCAGCCCGCTGATGCCTGAGCTTGTCGAAAACTGGCCCGAGGTTGCGCGTCACACGATGTTGCGCCTGCGCGCTGAAAGCGCCAACGCGGGCGGCGTACCCGCACTGGATGCCGCGGCGCGCGCGTTGTCGCAACAGGGGCACGCCCGCAGTGACGCGGCGATCGGGCCGACAATTTCTACGATCTACCGCTTTGGGGGTCAGCGGCTTTCCCTATTTGGAACGATTGCGCAATTCAGCACAGTCACGGACGTCACGCTGGACGATTTGAAGATTGAGCTGTTTTTTCGGCCGACGACCAAAGTGTCAAAATTCTGCGTGACCTTGCCCAAGTGGCCGCCAAATAAATCATGGTTGTCCCAGGGCCCCACCACGTCCCGGTGAACCTTGCTCATTCCTGACCTTGGAAGAGTTCGACAAACAGCCTGCAAAAGCGATCTGGACGCCGAACAATTCTTCCCCTAGAATCCTACTGTTAACTTGTCCCTAAAAGGACCAATTTCATGGTGTTCCCGTCGCAGGGCTGAGCAGCCCCTCTTCATTCTGAGCTTAAAGCTCCTGACCGCGACTTTTTCGCCGGATCTTTTCCGGCAGGTGACCCATGACAGACCGAATCCTGATTTCGCAGGTGCCCACCCGCGCCGAATTCACGCCGTTGATCCGGCTGGCCGTGCCGCTGATGGTCGGGCTGGCCGCAGCGCTATTGATCGGCGTCGTAGATACGGCCATGATTTCTCCGCTTGGAACAATCCCGCTGGCGGCGGCCGGTGTGACCACAGCCGTTCTGATCATCCTGATCTCCGCCCTTTGGGGCGTGATCACGGCTATTTCCGTGCAGATCAGCCAGGCCGAAGGCGCACACGATGCCGCGCGGGTTGCGCTTTCGTTGCGCAGCGGGCTGTTGCTGTGCCTTCTGGGCGGCGGCGGCGCGGCGTTGGTGATGATGGCGCTCTATCCGTTGCTGGGGCCTTTGGGTCAACCGAGGGAGGTTCTGGCGATCCTTCTGCCGTACTGGATGTCGATGGCGATCTGGATCGTGCCTTTCACGCTGTTTTTCGGCCTGAAGGCTCTGTTCGACGCCGTTGGGCGGCCCTGGACGGCCGTGGCGCTGTCTTATCTGGGTGTCCTGTTCAACGTACCCGCAAACTATGCCTTCATTCACATCCTTGATCTTGGAATTCTGGGCGCTGGCCTGGCCAGCATACTGTCGCAATGTACGTCGCTGTTAGCCGGGATTTACGTTTTGATACGCGCGCCAGGGCTGGCCGCCTTTCGCCAACGGGTGACTGTTGCATGGGCGGATGTCTGGTCACAGGCCAAAGACGCCCTGCCGCTCTGTCTTGGCTATGCAGGTGAGGGCGGAGCCTACGCCGTGGTGGGCCTGATGATGGGTTGGTTGGGGGCCGAGGCGCTGGCCGCCCATCAAATCGTCAACGCGCTTGCGGGGCTGGCCTATATGATCCCGCTTGGCATGGCGGGTGCTGCCTCGATCCGTGTGGGTCTTGCAGTCGGCGCAGGGAGTCGAGAAAGGCTCAGACCGATCCTGAAGGCGTCCTTTGTGATGGTCACGCTATGGCAGGCAGTTGCCGCCACCGTCTTCATTACTGCTGGTCGGATGATGGCGGAAAGCATGTCGGATGACCCGGCCGTCGTTGACCTCGCGGTTACGTTGTTTTTTATCGTGGCACTGCTGCAGGTTGCGGACGGCGTTCAGGGCACTGCTTTGGGTGCGCTGAGGGGAATGTCGGACATGAACCTGCCGACGACAATTACCCTGACAGCCTATTGGCCGCTTGCCTTGCCGGCCAGCTATGCACTGGGTTTCCTCTTTGATCTCGGAGCCGTCGGCGTCTGGATCGGCTATACTCTGGGTCTGGTGGCAGCAGCTATCGCCCTGCCCTTGCGGTTCTGGGCGCTGACACGGCCCTGAATTTTGGGGAGTATTCGATTGGGAAAACTTAGCCGCGAGCCACTTCGCGACGGGGTGCTGTCAGACGAATTCGAACCAGTCTCAGTGTGCCGCGGAAACCGCGAACTTATCCGGAACAAAGTTGACGCCACTCGCTAAGTGCGGCGGCGCGGGTCAGCTTGAAGGTGTCTCGGCTGGCTAGCGATCTTTCCTGGTTGAAGTGATTGTAGACAGAGGAATGGACGGCGGCGAACTTCTGCAAACTTCGCATGCGCCTGAACCGTTGCATGGCGCGTTCACGCCGTCGGAAAGGAAGGTGCGAATTCTCGACGCGGTTATTGAGCCACCTTCCCGTCTGCTGTTTTTCGGTAGCGCCGAGCTCTCTAAGAGCAGCTCGATACGACGCGAAGCGATCGGTGACTACTTCTTCAGATTTACCGTGCCGCTTCATCAATTTCCTGAGGAATTTCAATGCCGCTTGCTTGTTTCGACGTTTGGTAACGATTGCTTCCAGCACTTCGCCCTCATGATCGACGGCCCGCCAGAGGTAGTGTCTCTTGCCATTCACCTTCACGAAAACCTCATCCACGTGCCACTTCCATTTGGAGTATGCTCTCAATTGCTGAACACGCTTTCTTCGGATCTCAGCAGCAAACATTGGGCCAAACCTGTTCCACCAATACCGGACAGTTTCGTGACTCACGTCGATGCCTCGCTCGTGCAACAAGTCCTCGACATTCCGAAGCGAGAGCGGGAATCGGATGTACAGCATCACCGCAAGGCGGATGATCTCGGGACTGGTTTTGAAGTACTTAAAAGAGGCAGGTCTGGTCATGGGCAAAAGCTACGCATCCGCCCTGCCCGCCTCAAGCCAAGTTCTTCTGACAAGACCTCTATTCATTCAGAAAGTTTGCCGGCGGTTACTTCGGGAAGCGCTGTTTACGAAAAAACTTGCTTGCTTTAGGTTGAGCGCGCGCTGGACAAAACAGAACGCACCGAATGGGGCGTAGGCGCACGCAATCATGGGACAACCGAAGGGAGGATTGGTATGTGCCAGATGTTTGCCGGCCAAGACCCGGAACGCTATCAGAGTGAGACGCGTCGCATGAGGTTGAATGGTCAAAGCACCAGTATACGACTGGAAAAATCGTTTTGGGCGATCGTCGACGAACTCGCCGAGCAAGAGGGGTTTTCCACACCCGGTTTCATTTCCAAACTTCACACCGAAGTTCTTGAAATACACGGGGAAACGAAGAATTTCACCTCTTTGCTGCGATGCACATGTCTGCTTCACATTGAGAACCTCGAAAGCTCCAACGATCCAAGGATCGCAGCCGAGTAAGTGGTTTCCTACACTGTAGTATTCACTTACTACCCGGCGCCGCGAGAAACTGTCAGCCTTTTCGAACCAGGCAAATGGTTCGGAGGAAGGCATGGCAAAAGCCATACACAGCATGATCCGCGTTTTAAACGAAGAGCGGTCTCTGGATTTTTATGAACGGGCATTCGGGCTCGAAGTATCTCACCGTCTCGACTTTTCAGCATTCACGCTCGTCTACCTGAGAGGTAACGACGGGCCGTTTGAGCTCGAACTGACCATCAACAAAGACCGCGAAGGACCGTACAACCTGGGCGACGGACACGGACATATCGCCTTTGTTGTCGACGATCTTGATTCCGAACATGCGCGCTTTGAGGCTGAAGGGTTGAACCCCAGAAAAATCGTCGAGTTCGCACCAGATGGCGATCTGATCGCCAAGTTCTTCTTCGTTCAAGATCCGGACGGGTACGAGATCGAAGTTCTTCAGCGCGCAGGTCACTACCAATAGCAGGCACACGCATCTGAACGGGAGGATAAGAAGTGAGATTTACGCATAAAACCAAAACTTTAACGCGTCGCGATCTGCTGTCGCGATCAGTCGCAGTCGGGGCCGGGTTTGTCGTGGGCGCAGGCTATGTCGCCAGCTCGAACGCCGCCTGGGCGATGGAAACGACGTCGCTGCAGCCCGAAACCATGGCGACGTTGGTTCAGATGGCGCGTGACATCTACCCGCATGACCATGTCGGTGACGAATACTATGTAATCGCCGTAAAGGGGTACGATACCGAAGACGCCGCACCCAGCGTCGAAGCTGGCGTCGCCGCCCTGAATGCAGCAGCGCAAGGCAGGGGCCACACCGATTACTTATCCATGGGATGGGAACGTGATCGAGCCGATCTTCTCAGATCGATGGAAGCTAGCCCGTTCTTTCAGCAAATCCGAGGTGGGCTGGTGACCGGTCTCTATAACCAAAAGGCAGTTTGGCCGCTTTTCGGTTATGAAGGCGAGTCCTTCTCTCAGGGCGGTTACATCGACCGCGGCTTTGACGACATCAACTGGCTTTAAGGGAGATTGGCACCATGACGGCACCTTTTGATCTCACGGACGACAGCGTTGTTGTCGTCATCGGAACCGGCGCCGGCGGCGGCGTTCTCGCCAACGAACTGGCCCAGAAGGGGGTCAGCGTAGTCTCGCTTGAGGCTGGAGGACGGCACCTGCCTGAAGACTTTATCAATGATGAATGGGAGAGCTTTGGTCAATTGGCATGGCTCGATCCACGCACAACGTCAGGCGACTGGCGGGTCGCCAAGGATTTTTCAGGCCTGCCTGCATGGATCGTAAAGTCAGTCGGAGGAACGACCCAACATTGGGCAGGCGCGTCACTGCGGTTTCAAGACCATGAATGGAAAGCCAAATCGACATATGGTGACGTCCAAGACGCAAGTCTGTTGGACTGGCCGATCGACGCGGCAGAAATGGATCCCTGGTACACTCGGGCCGAAGACAAACTGGGCGTGACGCGGACGGGCGATCGCCCCGGTCTGCCTGGAAACAACAACTACAAGATCTTCGAATCAGGGGCAAAAGCGCTTGGTTACGAGCAAGTGCACACCGGTCGAATGGCGATCAATTCCGACGAAAACCGTGACCGCAATATGTGTCAGCAGACGGGTTTCTGCTTCCAGGGGTGCAAATGGGGCGCCAAGTGGTCTGCGGGGTATGTTGACATTCCAGAGGGCGAAGTCACCGGCAATCTGGAAGTCCGAGAGAAATCGCACGTCGCACAAATTTTGCACGGCGATAGTGGCAAGGTAACGGGCGTCGAGTACTTTGATGCGGATGGAAATCTGCAAATGCAGAAAGCGAGGCTCGTATGTGTCGCCGGCAACTCTTTTGAATCGCCAAGGCTGTTACTGAATTCGGCCTCCTCAATGTTCCCGGATGGGCTTGCGAACTCCTCTGGTCAAGTCGGACGCAACTACATGCGGCACATGACCGGTTCAGTTTATGCCGTCTTTGATCAGCCGGTCCGAATGTGGCGTGGCACTACGATGGCGGGGATTATCCAAGATGAGTCACGGCACGACCCGTCTCGCGGCTTCGTTGGTGGCTACGAGTTGGAGACACTGGCATTGGGTCTGCCATTCATGGCTGCCTTCCTTGATCCAGGCGGTTGGGGTCGCGAGTTCACGACAGCACTGGACAGCTATGAGAACATGGCCGGAATGTGGATCGTCGGAGAGGACATGCCCCAGGAAACCAATCGCGTGACACTGAACATGGACGTAAAGGACCAGTTCGGGTTGCCGGTTGCCAATGTCCATTTCGACGACCATCCGAACGACATTGCGATGCGAAACCATGCCTATAAGCAGGGCGCGGCGGTTTACGACGCGGTTGGGGCAACCCGAACATTCCCAACACCGCCCTACCCCTCAACGCACAATCTGGGGACAAACCGTATGTCGGAAAATCCCCGTGATGGCGTGGTGAATAAATGGGGTCAGACCCATGATATCGCGAATTTGTTCATCTCGGATGGTTCGCAATTCACGACGGGAGCTGCTGAGAATCCGACGCTCACGATCGTCGCACTTGCAATTCGCCAAGCCGATCACATTGCTTCGCAGATGTCCCAGGGAAACCTGTAACCATCTGTTAAAAAACAAAAACAATCTCGATCCAATATCCTTGGGTCGAGATACCTTTGTTTCGTATTAATCGTTTTCCTGTTGCAACTTGATGCCTTCAGCCGCGCTAAGATCATCGACAAAACTCCAGTTCAGCATCCAAGACCGGCGCTAACCTTTCGGAGCGATCCGTGTTCGTGTCATCTCGCTGAGGTGTCACCGGATGGAAGTTAGGCAAGAAACTCTGACCGACAACGCTGCAAAACTGCTAACAGATGCGACAAATGGTTTTTTAGAAATTCCCAATCGCAATCCGCTTGCTTAAGCTATTTTCCGTTGGTTCCGACCGCAGGTTAGTCCGAAAAATTTTGATGCCAACGTTGAACCGATTGTGCGCGAAATTTAAGCCACGACAGAACGCGGTTATTTGCCAAAGGAAGGCATTCGTCGCAAATTCGCCTTCATATTCCACGGCCCGAAATCGCCTTTGCAATCCCGATTTTCGGCCCGCGTACTCCGCTTAAAATATAGCAGACGGAAAACGGACCGCCAAAGGGTTGATTCGCGTCAAAGACGCCTAATTTATTGGGTTTTCAGGGCCTATTTCCTAGACTCATTCCTCCATTTTCATTAGCCTTATCACAGCGAACAGGACAAAATGACGCGCCGGATATCGGAACCGAAATCTCTCCGGATTGGGTTTTCTTTGCACCTTCAACGGCGAAGCGGGCCGGTGTGTTCTAAAGATCCGACACATGGAGAACTTGGAGCGAGATCATGGTCGATATTTTTTCGAAAAAGGAAGGGCCCCGCCGCGAAGATGCGGAAGCAAAGCGACTGCTTCAAGGCAACAGAGCCACCATACACAGACTTGCGGATCAGATCAGCAATGGCGAGTTTTCCCGGTCCCGGGCCAGAATGGCGCAGGCGAAGAAAGAACCTCAGCCCGAAGGAAAGAACATCCACATTCTTGGTGGAGGGACTGCTGCTGCGGAACCCGATCCTGTTGTTCGGATCAGCTTAAACGACCGCGTTTTCATAATGGATGCAAACTCTGGCAAGCAGATGGAATTTCTGGGCCAACTACGCACCAATCAAAACGGCACTAAGTACTTCACGCTCGCGACGAAGCAAAATGGCTTTGTCTCTCCCGTAGATCCGGAGATTGAGGAGCTATTGGAAGATTTGAATGGGATCGTGATAGAAAACGACGACATCAGAGAGAAATTGGCCGAGGTGATAACTAAACGTCTGAATCTCTGAGGTTTCGAATAAGCCCAGCCGGTTAAGGATGCGCCACACGCCTTGTTTGTGCATCCATCGAAAGAAAGCCATGCCAAACAAGAAACCGACATCACCAATAACAATCTCTGCTCAATCCGACGTTTCTGCAATCGTGGGCAAGCAAAGAGCCACGATGAGCGCCTGGGAAGAATTCATAGAACTGGGCTATACCACGGATGAAATCGAACAGAATGTACGGCGAGAAATTCTGCAATCCTGGGCGCGGTGTACCGACTTGGGTATCAACGCACTTTCCGGCGCAACTCCGCAAAAAATTGGCGACGAAGCCGTTCATGACCTCAGACGCAAAAATAGCGCCCTCTGCCGCGCAACAAGAGCTGCATTTGAAAGGTTGGCACCGCACCTGACCGAGTCCGGCGCAATACTGATCCTGACGGACAGGTCCGGAACGATAATTGATGCGATCGGCGACGCGCAGACATTGGACACCGGACGCGAAATTCAATTGGAAATTGGTGGTGTCTGGGATGAACAGGTAATTGGCACCAATGGAATTGGAACGGCGCTGCGCACCGGTCTGCCGACGTTCGTCCACGCATCAGAGCATTTCTGCCAAGGCATCAAATCCTGGACATGTGCAGGGGTTCCTATTTTCGACCCGCTGGATCGCCAAATCGTTGGAGTGGTCGACCTTTCCGGGCCGCCCGATATCTTCCGACCGCACAACATGGCGCTTGTCGTTGCCGCTGCGAGGGAAATCGAAATCGCGCTGGCAGAACAGCAGCGTGAGGAGCGCACAAGCCTGCTTGAAGCCTTCATTGACTTGCCGAAATCTCACAACCAAGAAGATGCAATTGTGCTTTTGAATTCTTCGGGCCGCATTGTTTTCAACAAGAACATTGATCAAGCGACCGGCCAAGAGTCCAATGACTTTTCGATCGGCAAACACTTGCTTTCCTGGAAACCAAGCATGACCGACGGAGATTTGGCCGCGGCATTATCGCCCGACTTTGTAAACTCAAAAATAGATCTGCTTAAACTGGGCGGTGAGGTAAAGGGCGCAGCCTTGGTCTTGCCGGGAAAGGAACAATTCCAAACCCCCGCGAGACCTCGCGGCATCACGATAAAACCACGAGATGGTGTAGAGGAAGACACCATAACGATCTTAGGCGATTGCCCTAAAATGCTGGAAGCAATCGAATTTGCCCGCAGAGCAGCAAAGGCCAAAGCGGCCGTTTTGGTTCAGGGCGAAACCGGTGTCGGAAAAGAACTCTTTGCCCGTCTTATCCATTACAATCACTCAAAGGAAAAAGCGCCTTATGTCGCCGTAAACTGTGCGGCAATCTCTGGAGAATTGATCGGCGGAGAGCTTTTTGGTCACGTCGCGGGTGCATTTACCGGTGCACTACGCGAGGGCAAACCCGGTAAATTTGAACAGGCAAATGGCGGCGTTCTGTGCCTCGACGAAATCGGCGATATGCCACCGGAACTGCAGACATATTTGTTGCGGACTCTAGAGCAGCGCGCAGTCTATCGAATTGGTTGTGACAAAAGACGCCCGATAGACGTTCAACTTGTTGCAATGACGAACCGGAACCTGCGACAGGATATCGAAACCGGGCGCTTCCGCAGGGACCTTTTTTACCGAATTGGCACAATAATTATTGACGTTCCCCCTCTTCGCGAACGTGGCGGCGACGTCGACTTGTTGATTGAACATTTCAACAGGGTTCTGTCTGAAAAATTTGAACGAGAGCGCTTGAATTTCGATAGCGAGGCAATGGCAGTGCTTCGCACATATCACTGGCCGGGAAATGTCCGGGAACTGCGTAACACCGTTGAAAGACTCTGTTTGTTGCATCGTGATGGGCCCGTTACAATCAAAGACCTACCCAATGAGATCACAGAACCCGACGCCAATGACTTTTTGTTCGGAACGTCCCCTGATGCACCAAGCACGGACCTTGGACTGGACAGCATCGAATCGCGAGCGATTCAACGCGCGATCAAACAGGAAAACGGCAACCTGACCAAAGTGGCGCTGACACTGGGCATATCGCGACCAACTTTGTATCGAAAAATCCGACAATACGGGCTTGATCGCGGAAAATAATAAAACGGCGACGGAATGGTTTCCGCCGCCGTTTTTGTCAGGACGCATGAAGTTCGGGGGGAGAAACGAACGCGGGTCCTGGCATCGGTGTAGTCACGCTGGCTTTGCGTCCCCGAGTTTAGGGTTGCTGCGAGCCTCGTTAGACAGAAATTTGCGATGCACAACCCCACCCAGAGCAGCACCAAGGCAAGGTGCCAGAATATAAAGCCAAAGCTGTCCAATCGCTTCGGGACCAGCGAACAATGCCGGGCCAAGCGACCTTGCAGGGTTTACGGAAGAACCGGAAACAACGATACCTGCCAAGTGAATGACGACCAGCGTGAAGCCAATGGCGAGGCCCGCGTTTGCACCCGCACCGCCTTCTTCTGTGCTTCCAAGAATAACGATCAGAAACAGTGCGGTCGCTATGAACTCAAACAGAAATGCGCCGACGACACTGTAGTCTTTCCACCCGTTTTGGGCGAAACCATTTGCCGTGATATCATAACCACCCTGCTTGCTTTGGACCAACACATAGAGCAGAGCTGCTGCCACGATTGCTCCAAGGCACTGCGCGATGACGTATCCGGCAAATTCGGATGGTGAAAGTCGGCCCGCGATGACGGCGCCCAGGCTTACGGCCGGGTTAAGGTGTGCCCCGGAAATATGTCCAATGGCGTATGCAACACCGACGACGGTCAGACCAAACGCGGCGGCCACACCCAACAGGCCAACTTCGTGGACCATGAAAATAATTGTGCCACAGCCCATGAATACAAGGGTGAGTGTACCCAAGAATTCGGCGATAAGTTTCTGCATGATTTCCTCCGATTTCAGATGCAGGAATTCACCCGCACCACCTGGCGCAGGGAATTTTTTGTGTTCGTGAATTGATCGTTCGGCTGTACCCGGTTCGCGCCTTATCCAATCACACGGCGCTTTGACGGATGACTGGGTGGTTTGGGATGCGAGACGGTTTGATTTTTGCCAGCACACTCAACAAGGATTGCAAAATGTGCTGACAGGCTTCCTACCCGACCGGTGCCCATTTGCGTAAGGCAGCTGTTTAGAACATCACCTCACCACCGTTCGGTGAGATACAGCTTCCATGGAAGAAGCTACCTTCGGGTGACGCCAGCAGCACTACCGCAGGAGCGATCTCCTCGACCTCTGCAAAACGCTCAAGCGGAATCGCGGCCTTCAGCGTGTCAAGAAGTTCCTGCGACAGCGGCGTCAGCAGGTCTGTGTTTGTAACCCCCGGAGCAACCGCATTGACCAGCACGCCTGTATCGGCACTTTCCAATGCCAGCGCGCGGGTAAAAGTGGCATTTGCACCCTTGGCCGCACAATAATGTGTCAGCGTCGGAGCACCTTTATATGCCAGTTGCGAGGTAATATTGATAATCCTGCCGCTGCCGCGCTTTACCATGTCACGATAGACGGTTTGCGCCATGAAGAACGTGCCTTTCACATGCACGTCCAACATCCGCGAAAAGCTGTCTTCGCTTATGTCTTCAAAGGACTCGGTGATATTGTGACCAGCATTGTTTACCAGGATATCAATTTCACCGACGGCGGATTTTGCAGAGGCGTAGAAATCCTGGATGGACTGCACCGACGACACGTCACACTCTTGTGCATAGACTTTGCGCCCCAAAGATTTGATTGCATCCTTGGTTTCCTTGGCTTTTTCGTCGTCCCGGAAGTGACAGAACGCTATGTCCGCACCTTGCGAAGCCAACGCCAGCGCGATGCCGCGGCCAATCCCACGGGATCCCCCGGAAACGATCGCTGTTTTCCCTTCAAGTCTGTTGGTAGTCATGATTTCCTCCTATTAATCAGGTCGATGTTTCGTCGGCTCTTTGGCCGATCGGCGCATTTTAAGGGCGGCCCAGCAACTCGGCGCCACCGCCTAGGGCCGGTCCTTCGGTCGGGTCGGCTTCGCCTTCGGAGAGATCACCGACCAGTGTTTCGGTTGTCAGGATGAGGGTCGCAACAGACGTCGCATTTACCAATGCGCTTGCCGTCACACGCACCGGGTCAATAATTCCAGCGTCATACATGTCGCGGAACTCACCAGATGACGCGTCGTAGCCGTGGCCTTGCTGCGCCGAGATGACCGAAGCAACGACAGCTACCGGGTCTGCGCCCGCATTGCTGGCTATCCTTTGTACCGGCTGGGTCAGGACAGACCGGACTAGCTCTACCCCTTTTTTGACGTCGCCCTCGTTGGCCGAGACAATGTCATCCAGCACCACCCCGATTTGTGCCAGCGCGGTACCACCTCCTGCAACGACACCATCTTCAGAAGCGGCACGAACAGCGCAAAGGGAATCTTCGATCAGCTGAATTTTGCGTTTCTGTTCGACCGGGGTGAACCCGCCCGCATAGATTACCGCCGTCCCGCCGGACAGTTTCGAAACCCTTTCGCGCAACTTGTCCTGTTCGATGTTTGGAGGCGCTACATCATGTTGGCGCTGAACCTGGGCCCTTCTGGCACGGATCGCTGCCGGGTCGCCCTCGCCCCGCAATACGCTAGTCATCGACGAGCTGACCTTGACCTTCTGGGCACCCCCCAGTTGGGTCAGCGTAACATTTTCGATTTTCTTTCCAAGATCACGCGCCAGAACTTCGCCGCCGGTCATGATCGCCAGGTCGTCCATCATGGCAGCGCGCCAGTGGCCATATTCAGGCGGATGGACGATCAGGTACTTGCCCGCACCGCCCCCGTCCATCAGCGCAATTACGACTTCCGGAGCAATCTCTTCAGCCACAATCAACAGTGGGCGATTTTGTTGATCTGCGATTGTGCGCGCTTTATCGAGTATTTCCGGGTGCAGGATCTTGTGATCCGTCATCAAGATCAGAGGGTGGTCCAGAACCGCCTCCATATTGTCCTGATCCGTAACCATATGGTGTGAAATGTACCCACGATCAAAGGACATACCCTCGACAACCTCGAGCGTCGTGTCGATGGTCACGGCGAAATCTGCAGTTATGACACCCTCTTTGCCGACGCGCTTGAACGCTTCGGCGACCAGTGAGCCGAGTTCGGGATCAGTCGCCGACACCCGCGCTACTGCTTCGAGATAGGCCGGGTTGTCGTCACAAGACCGGGACGATTTATCTAGACCATCAATGATCTTTTCAACGGCCAGCTCAATACCTTTGCACAGGTCGACCGGTTTAACACCGCTGGCTGTAATTTCGACCCCCTTCTGGATTAATGCATTGGCCAGAACGATCGCAGTTGTGGTGCCGTCGCCTGCAACTTCATTCGTCTGCATCGAGACTTCCCGCACCACTTGTGCGCCCATGTTTTCGAACCGATCAGACAGTTCGATTTCCGACGCGATCGAAACCCCATCGCGCGTGACCAGCGGCGTACCAACTGGCCGATCTATCATTGCGTTCAGACCTTTGGGTCCCAACGTCGGCTCCACCGCCGCGGCCAGTTTCGAAACACCTTTGGCCAATGCTTGCCGGGCAGTTCCGTTGTGTATCAGTAGTTTAGACATAACTTCTCCTTGCCATCGCTTGCGTGTCGATGACTTGTTTGCTGTATTCGATTGCGAGTTGCGGTGTGCTCTTAGCTGTGCGCTTCGGCCCCTCTCGGTGGAACTCGGTTCTGGATGAAGTCGATCAGCGTTGGTCCATCTTCACCAATCTCGACTTCCTTGTACCGGGTGGATTGAAGCCCACGACACAGTGCGCCGTTGAACTCCATATTGATCCGAACGCCACGCAGCTTGCCGAGGTATTCCCGTAGGCCACTGGACGTCAGCCGCTCACCATCCCAGGTCACAAAAGCCCGATCGCTTGCTGTCTTTGCCAGTCCCCTGGACACCAACAACGAACGATATCGTGGTTTTTGCTTTTCTTCTTCACCGCTGTCGAAGCGGATCGAATCCAACTTCTCCAACGTCATGTCGACAATCTTTTCACTGGAAAAGCCACGCTCTTCCAAGGCGAGCAAGACCGTCTCTTGACGGCGGATGAAAGCCTTTTCTAGAAACTTGTTTCGAACGGCACTCAACTCTTCGCCGTTGCAATACTCCCGGAATACTTCGTTGAAGTCTTTTTCACCGTTGACGCCTTCATTGACCCGATCAGCGAAACAGTGGTCGTTCAAGGTGACTTTGACACCTTGAACCCATTTCAGCCTGCCAATCTCATGGCGAATGTCGAATGCCATGAGAAAAGCGAAATTTGGAGAACACCAATAAGTCGGAAGCCTAAACTCAACTTCCACCACTTTTGAATCCAAATCGACTTCAACGAGTTCCACAAATCCCATCTCTGTGATGGGCTCGTCCAACTCTGGGTCAGTCACAAGATCCAGCTGCTGCCAGATTTCGAGTTCCAGTTCGTCCTTAAGCATCTCCAAAGTCATCGGATCACTCCGCTGCTATCTGGACTGGGGCGGCGCTGAGTTGCTTTTTCTTTGCCTCAACATCGATGTTGTAAAGCTTCGCCGCATTCAGACCGAGAATCTTCTCCTTGATCTCATCTGTCAGTTGCACACCGCCACGTTCGGCGGAAATGTCTTCCGGAATCTGATAGTCCCAGAACTGCTCAACCAGCCACTGTGGGGTCCAGATAGCGTAGTCCGAACCAAACAGAAGCTTGTCCTCTCCGACCCACCACAACAGCTCGGCAATAACCTCACCAAAGTAGCGGGGGCGCGAGAAGATAAAGGGAAGCGCAACCGCCAAACCGCCGTAGACATTCGTTTCCTGGGTCGCGATCCAGCAGAAATCATCCAGACGCGGCAGACCGCAATGCTCGATGATCCAGTTCAGATTCTGGAAATCAGTTGCTGCGTGGTCAACGTCATGGACATCAAACGCATCCTTGCTAAGCGGTATGATGGTCGGGCCCTTGTGGACGTGAATGTTCTTGATACCCAGCTTTTCGCAGAGCTCGAAGCACTTGTAGGCTGCGGGATCGTTCAGCGCCCAACCTTTGCTTTCACCATTCCATTCAGCCGTGTACATTTTCACGCCCTGAATGTCGAAATTCTCTTTCATGTAGTGGATGTATTCCAGTGCCTTCTCGCCATCGCGCGGATCGAACGATCCGTTCACAATAAAGCGTTCAGGGTGGCGCGCTGCCATTGATGTGCTGCGCTCGATGCTGGAAAATCCGTTTTTGTAGAAGTCCCGCAGGTATGTCGACTGGATGATGGCGACATCATCAGGTCCGTCCACGAAGAGATCGCGATACACGTCATCTTCCGAGTATTTCTCGAAGCGTCCCTTTTCCCAAAGCTGCTCTGGCGGGCTTAGGTTGGTGTGATAGGCATAGAAACAGTCGATAAACTGTTTGCCGTGAACATTGCTTTGATTTTCCGGACTGCCGTCCCAAAAATGGGTGTGACCGTCGACCACAAAAATCTCTTTGCCATCCTTGGTTTTAAACATTTGTTCCTCCTGGGGTATTCCGAAAGTTCAGATCACGATCTAGAGGGGTTCAGGCCCGAGCCTTGCACGGGCCTGAACCTCGGTCCGGTTACTCGATGTACTCGAAAACGTCGTCCATGTTTCCGAACAGAACGACGGTGTTGTCATCGACGCGCACCATACGTCCGTAGTGCGTGGACGTGTTCACCTCGAAGATTTCAGCGGTCATTTCCCGGCCCAGGAACTCGCTGATTTCGTCCATCTTGAAGATCAGTTTTCCTCGGCCATCTACCCGGATCGTTGCCGGATTGTGCGTGACCGTGACGTTCGGATCTTCGTTCATGTACTCAGCGATGGCGCGCGCCTCGACCGAGTCATTCATCGTCACGCCGCATTGGTCCGAGATGGTCTGCTTGAATTCAATATCCTTCATGGATTTGAAAATGTTACCTTGCGATGCGTCGCGTGCTACATTCGACATTGGCTTTAACTCCTGTTGGTTAGCGGCTCAGGCCGAGTTCGTTGAGGATCTGGCTGACCCGCTCATGGGAAACAGCTTTGACGTCTTCGAATGAAACCGGCTTGGAATGAGGCTGCGACCAGATCGGCTGCAGCGCCTTGGCAGCTTTGTCAGCAAGATCGCCATGCTTCTTGATCCAGGACTGGAACAACGCCTTGTTATGGGCAGAATGTTCTTCGTCATTGGCCAGCAGATAGACCAGATCAATTGCGTTCGCGAGGTTCCTCTCATAGTCCGCTTCGGCGGCCGAGATAACCGGAGGAGTAATGAAGTCGTTGTTTGCGGCAGCGGCTTGCATGAAAAAACCGGACCGTACGAGTTCGCCAACCAGCGGTTCAAAGATCAGGTTGATCGCAAAGTACTGCTCAAGATAATCCTCGGACCCCATGATCGTTTCGATGGCTTCGCGGCAAGGCTGCCAGATCTGGTCTTCCATCCACGCCTTTTTGCCCAGCTCGTCATTCCAGCCGTCGATGTCCATTCCGATCTCGGCCAGGTAAAGCGTAATGTCCTGACACAGGCGCATCTTGTAGGACGAATTGGTCAGCGTCGCGTTGTTGATCATTTGCGTGTAGCCATAGCGCTGCGCTTGCATCAACGACGTGCCAAGACCAAACTCGGCGTGTTTCCACGCACCCAGATGGGTCTGTAGAATTCGTTCCCAGGTTTTGTCGAAGGCGGTATGGGCGCCTGCCTTGCGGGCATTGTCGATGACCGCTTTTACCATCGAACAGATTTTGGACTGCCGTTGATAATGGGTCCGCTCCCATTCCTGATCCGGCGCACGGAACGCATGCCAGTTGGAGCTCAGAGCCGCGGTGTTGTCCTTTTGATAAGCACCCCCACCCTTGCCGCCTTCAAACTCGATGATCCAGTTCTGGATCAAATAGCGTTCGGGATCAGGTTGCACGTCGACGGTAACGTCTTCGTAGTGGGTGGCCCGTTTTCCCCGGGGTTCAAAGTAATTGTATTTGCGGCTAGTGGATCCGACGAATGTTGCGGCACCCGCGGCTCCAGAACCGACAGAACTTGATGTAGCTACCATTGTAGCCTCCCTTGGTTGGTTTCATTCACATGACTAGTGATCAGCCCAGCATCAGTGAGCCGATGAACCAGAAGTCGGTGTGAACTTGTCGTAGAAAATCCGATCTGCATCGAAGTCGTTCATGAACAGAACAGGCGTCAGCGCGTCGATCATCGGGGGCGGTCCACAGGCATAGACATCGCCCTCGCCTTCCGCATCCAGTTCCTTCAGGAACCGGTCGACTGTCTCATGTACAAAACCGCGTTCTCCGTCCCAGGATGTGTCCTCATCCGCGTGGCTCAGGACCGGAATGAACCGGACATTTCCGTTGGAGCCTGTCAGATCAGAGATTTCGCCCAGTTTGAACAGGTCATCTTGTGTTCGCGCACCGTAGAAGAAGTAGATCGGACGATCTTCTCCACTGCTGATCTGGTCATTCAGGATCGACCAGACGGGCGACATTCCGGATCCGGCACCCACTAAAATCACCGGTCCTTTTCGGTCTTCTCGACGGAAGCACATTCCGTAGGGTCCGCTGATTTTGACCGTCGCGCCTTTTTTGATTCCCCCGGCGTCAAGTTCGTTTGAGAATCTTCCGTCCGGGTACTTTTTGATGATGAAGGAGAGTTTTTGGGCTTCGCTCGGCGTATTTGCCATGGAGAACGAACGTGTAATCTCCTCCCCTTTTTCGGTGGTGACCGTGATGTCGACATATTGCCCCGCCCAAAATTTAAGCGGTGCATCAATTTCAATTTCCACACCGCGAATGTCGTGGGTTAGCTTTTGGAAATCGACAATGCGGCCATCAAATTCTTTGACCGAAATGGATTTCGACAAAACCTCTTCATCATAGTTTAGGAGTTCGATTTCGACATCGCTATAAGCCAGCGCCCGGCACATTAGGATATGACCGCTGTCTTTCTCGAAATCATTGAGAGCGAACGTTGAATACTTCAACATTTCGGTCTCACCATCCAGTTGAACACATTTGCAGGCTGAACACTGTCCTTCCTTGCAACCGTGCGGCAGCGCGATGCCCTGGCGGAATGCGGCGTCGAGGATGGTTTCCTCTTCTTCGACCTCAAACTCCACGCCAACCGGCTCAAGTCGGACGTTGTATACGTCACTCATTTCTCGTGTCTCCTGTGGTTCGAAACCTCTTTGCGGCTTCGAATTGCGGGATGCAGGGGCCGTTTGGCCCCCGCGGTAGTTGCGTTTAATTGAACGGTGTGATCGTGAAGCCGGCGCGGTAGTCCGCCAGATGCGCTTCGCGTTCGGACGAGGACATTCCACGCAGAGCTTTGAGCGGCGAGCCCAGCGTATTGCCGCGCACATCGTCAAGCGTCCACATGTCCTTGTTGTCGAAGCGCAGATGCGGCTGCGGCACCAGGGTTTTGCCGTCTTCGCGGACAAAGTTGAGATCCTGAATGGCGTCAGCCAGATCCCAGCCGTCATAGACGGTTTCCCATTCACGCTTGCCCGAGAACTTGCCCATGGCCGGGGTTGGGCGACCTTGGTATTCATCCGAGAACGCTTCTACAGCGGTCCAGCGATCAAGCTCATGCGCAAAGGTGTGCAGTTCACCGTCAATCTCATCTACAACAATGTCCTCGCGGATCAGACATGGCACCAGGCAAGACCAGCAACGATGCGGATAGACATAGCCGACCTCTTCGTTGAAGGTGATCACCTTCTGACCGGGAACGCTGAGCTTCGCATACCACTTCCAGAAATCGCCAAATTCGGCGTACCAACCCGGATACTTGTGCTCAAACCATTCAAAGTCTTTCTCGGTCTGAGCTTCAATCCGCCAGAAGTTCACCGGCCAGCCGACTGCAAAGAACTGGGCGACCTTGTGGACATAGTTCTTCTCAGTGATCCGCTTCCAGGCCTCTTGAACATCGTCGTGATGAACTTTGACGCCATACTTTTCGAGCGGCAGCATGTAGGTGCGGTAGTAGTCTTCAAAGATCCACCGGTGCCACATTTCCGCGTAGGATTCTTTCTCCTTGTCACGGTTGGTGGTACCGTATTCGATGAACGTACCAATGGCCGCATCGACGATGGCGTGGTTCTGCCAGAAGGCGTAACGCAGGTCGCGTTCCAGCAACTGATGGTTATCAGGCTCCTTCAGCGCAGCCATAAGCAACGAGTGGCCGTTACCGATGTGGCGGCTTTCGTCCGACTGCACCGACAGGAACACGGTCGGCAGAGCGTAGTCGCCGTTTCGTGCTGCCTCTGACGGCATGGCAACGAACAACGTGTTGGTGAACGCTGTTTCGGCAACAACTGTCAGATACATACACGCGGCGGTCATGGTGTCGCCGGTGATGAAGCCTTCGCCAAACTGACGACCAATGGTCGTCGCATAGCACTTACCGAATGCTTCTTCGGTAATGTCGAACCCGGCCGGATCGATGTAGTTCTCCATGTACCACTTCTTCAGGTTCATCTGAATTGTGGAATGACGGAATTCATCGACCATCTGCATGGTAAAGCCGGTGCGCAGGTCTTCGCCTGGCGCCAGACGGGCAACCATTGCCATCGAGCGGGCCGCGGAGATTTCCGGGAATGGGATGATGGCCAGAAAAAGCTTCATCCATTCGATCCAGCGCGGCTCGACATTGCGGAACATATCGCCGCGCAGTGCCGCATCCAATGCACCGTAAACCCGGTTGTCTTTTTCCTCTTCCATCGGGAAATAGGAACGCAAGACCTGTTTCATTGGGTCGCGGGGGGCTTTCGTGATCTTGTAGTCGGTCGGAAAGGTGTTCGCTTCCTGAACGTAAGTTGGATTCCAGCCCAAATCAGAGATTTTCTTGGTGGCTTCCCCCACCGAAATTCCCCGTTGGGAAGTAATCTTATTTAGCGTAATCGCCATGCCATGAGCCTCCTTCAGCTCTGACCGTTTGCACGGTCGGTTGGAGGCAGCAGCTTGCTGCCAGTTGATAGGCCCAGGTTCTGCAAGCACATCGAAATGCGCTTGAAAGACCCGGCCAGTCGGATCACGGCAAAGGTTTTAGGTAGTATGACCATTTGCTTGCTGCCGTACGTTGCTCGGGCGAACTGGCATCGGTATTGCAAATGGAACCTCCCTGTTCCTTCGTTCTTGGTGGTTTCCAAATTTCGGAAACGCGGCGTTATAAGGGAGTACATGCAAGCGCCGTGCCAAATCTGGCACGGGGCGTTGCAATTATTGAACTTTTGACGAAAGCTTCTATTAACTCGTTAAAATTAAACAAAAATAAATTTGGATTTCTTTATTGGCTTTTCATTCCGCCAATGTCAGGGCGATTTCTTCTCCAATCCAATACGTATCAAAATCGTAAAGGTTCTTTACGATCGTTACACTTGTTTCGCCATGTTTACACTTTGGAAATGTGTTCGACATACCCGACTGGGGTTGGATCAGGACAAAAGTCGGCATGTTGGGCAGTAGCTGTTTGCACCGGATTGAGATGCACAGTTTTTGAGCGCAAAATGATTCGCATTATGCGCACCGGGATCTTTTCGTTTTTCTGAACTGTAAAGTTATGAAACCATCCGATTTTACATATGTAACGATACGAAACTGATTTTTCATAGATCGTAAAAAAAAGATGAATCTATGATGCATAATGTCAAGATTTGATCTTTGTCACGCATGGTATTGATGGTAATTTGATCGCCGAAAATCGATTGGGACAAAACTCAGCCGATAGGAAACCGAGCTCCCCAAGTGCTTTCACAATGGGCCTCAAACGAACCCGTGTACGGAATGCCGTATGCGATCAGACAGGTATTGCATGGAACTTGCGCTATCAAAAATGAGCACCCGGAAAGTGTATGCATTTAGCATAAGTCCATCAATTTGGACGAGCTGCTATATTTGCATAAGGCAACTGATCCCAAATCGCCTCGATATTGTTTCGCAATCGCGAATGCACCTTGCGCATAATGGCCTCTCTTTGGTCTTCACTGGCATCCATAAGTGCCTCTTGCACCATAACAAGGTTTTCCGGCGCGGGATCATTCAGAGCCCTGCGCGTTGCATCAACAATAGCGCTTTCCGGCCCCAAGATATCCAAACTAACTGCGTTCAAGGTCTCAAAGAACTTCTTTGTTGCAATTTCTCTCATTTCATTTTGCCTTCTGTTTTTCATAATTCAATTCTGAACGAACAAGCCATAGAAGGAAATTAGATGTCCGGTCAATCAGAAAAAACCGCCGAACTCTTTCGGAAGAGAACACATATCGTCAGTCAACTTTCCCAAGAAAAAACAAGGTTCTTGCGGCTTCTTCAGCGCAGATCCAGGGTCGAAATTCTTTTGGCGAAGAATCCAGATTCCATTGAAATGGAAAGCACCAATTCTCAATTCGAATTCGAATTGGAAAACAGTCAGAGACGAATAGCTTCTCTTGAAAGAGACGTTGCCGGTATAGACGAAAAACTCGAATCATTGGCGAAACTGGAGGAAAGTTGATGGCTGAAAATAGCGCTTCTGGATTATCTCTTTTTAGCCTTTTGGCAAGAGAATGGACACTCAATGGCGAAATCACTCAAATCGCATTCAATCACGATGATACCGCGGCGATCTTCATACACTCGGCGGGCAAGGTCGCGCTGGCATCGACAAATGATGCGGAAAGTCCAAAAGTCCGCACGCGTCTGGAATTGGACACTGGTCGCACGACTATACGCCCGCGCGAGAATCCGGTCGCGCCACTTTTAACCCCCGACATCGCGGTACGAACCGATCTGCCTGTCGTTCGGTTTGGTACACTGGGCTTTGCTGCCATTGATATGGACGGAGCCGTCCAGCAGATCACGGCGGGCGGCCAGATCGTGCGTAAGCTGCAACCACAGCCAAAGCCGGTTACAGCAATTTCTGCCAGTCAGTTCGGCGACCTGCTGGCGATTGCACGAGGCAATGTACTCGAACTTGTCGACCCGGCTGAAATGGTCGTGCAGGCCGAGTTCAAGCTTGACCACCCGATTTCGTGTCTGACCGTGGCGGCAGATGGCCGGACGACCGCCGCTTGGGGGGCGGGCACTCTGAGCATCGTTCCGCTCACCGCCACCAACGACACACCAACTGTCATTTCCTGTCCTGGCGACATAACAGGCCTCGTCTGGCAAAAATCTGGCCACCATCTGGTCTGCGCTTCGGCAGAAAACAGGTTCTACATCATTGACATTGCTCAGCGCTCGGTTCAGTGCGTCGAGGGCTATCCAAACCCGGTCCGCGACGTCGCATTCAGCGAAGCCGGCATTGCTTTGGTGACCTCGGGGGCCTACCGGTTGGCAGGATGGGATATGAGCGATCTGCCGGTCGATGACAAACCCGGCACTCCGCTTACGACCGGCAAACCCGGATTTGTCGTGCTGAATTCGATCGCAGCACACCCCGAGCGAAACATCGTCGCCACCGGCTATGCCAGCGGGCTGGTGACGCTGGCGCGTATCGGCACGTCACAGGACATGATGCTTCATCATGAGCGCGACACATCAGTCAACAGTCTGAGCTGGTCAAAAACCGGAGAGCACCTCGCCATCGGGTTCGCCTCGGGCAAGGCCGCGATGGTCACGTTTCCTGCCCAGATGTTCAAATAGTTCCACCAAGCAAAGAAAAGGGGATGTACGATGGACAACAAACTCACACCCGAAGAACAGAGCAAAGATCGCTACTTTGCGCAGCTATCCAAAATCGCCGAAGAAATGATCGACGAGCATGGCAAAGACTTTGCCATGGGGGCGTTGGTCATGGCGGCTCAATGGATCGCAAAGAACCAGATCGGGCCGCAGGAAGAAATCAAACACTAAAACCCGAGGTCGGCAGACACTAGGTCGGTGGATCCGGAATCCAGGGTCCACCGCAGCTGATCCATCGTGATCTGTGAGATCGCAGGTGTCAGTCTATGCAAATCGGCCTCTGCATCATTTTGACCGTTCCTACTGATAGTCGACAGGTCCTCGGAAAACTCTGCGCGAAGACCATGAGAATAGGCACACATCTCTTGCAAACGAAGCGTCACGAAATAAAGGCAATCTCCGGTTTCGCTGAACCGTCCGGGCGCAGTCGGTTCTCGGTACGCTGCGGGCGAACGATACGACGTATGCACGGCAGCGCTCAGGATCGTTTGAACTTGACGGCGCCAATTACCGTATTCTTCGCTCTGGTTCAGTTCCAATCCAGCCCGATAGAGCTGTTCACTCACGGCCTTATAGGCGCGGCCGCCGGCGATATGACGCCGCCAGAATTCGTTGGCTTCGTCTACCGTTCCACACTCGACAAACCGCTTCGCAAGCTTGGGCCGGGACACAAAGGCCAATGCCATGTCCACGTCCTCGGAAAGAGAGCGGGCGATTTGCATCGAAGGCGTCGGAAGATCGGTCAGGAACAGCAGCCGGATCGCGTCCAACTGCTCGATCATTCGAAACGTCAACGCACGCAGCGCCGCCCATTGCGGCGCGCTGAGCCCGGTATCCGCAACGCTCTCAGCTGCAGTGGCACTTGCGTGCAAAGACGCAACCCACATTACCGCCTGGTCGAACATAAAAAAGTTGTCGATCGGTCCGCTATCACCGTCATGCACCCAGTTTCTGCCGCTTTGGAAACCGCGAAACCGAACGATCGTTTTGTTCCAGGTTTCGTCGAGATCCAAACCTTTCGCCGACCACAATTGGCGGGTTCGGGCTATAAGTTGCGGCGAGATGCCAGGATAACTCCGTTCGAAAGAAATCGGTTTGTCTTGTCCAGTGTCAATCTGCATGACGGTGGTTTTCTCTCTTTGCCGACGCCAATTTATCAACGATCGCTCGTGCGACAAGACACTATTGCCCGGCCGCGTTTGATGTCGCCTGATCCGCGTCTGCAACAACCAGAAGGAATGTTGCGAAGGACGGACCAATGGGATTGATCCTTACGCCAAAACCAAGTCAGACACGCGCGTTGAACCGGTCAGTGATTCAGGCCTTCGACGTGATGCGCATGTCCAAGGCGGATATGCTTGATCACTTGTCAGAGATGATTGATAGCAACCCGTTTGTCACCGCCGATCGGGCAACCCATGACCTTGGAACCATTTGCCCGCCGCGCGATTTCCAGGAAGGCCCCGAAGTGTCATGTGATACCCGCGTAAGCCTTTATCATCATGTGTCCGAGCAACTCCCGCTTATCTTAAGCTCAGAGGCAGAAGTGGAAATCGCGCTGGCGTTACTGGCGGAAATCGAACCAAGCGGCTGGCTGGGAAAACCCGTCAAAGCGGTTGCTCGCAATGCCGGGTATGACGAGGCACAATGTGAGCGCGTATTGCGCCATCTTCAAACCCTCGAGCCGGTTGGCTTGTTTGCACGAGATCTGCGCGACTGCCTGAGGCTTCAGGCCATCGATCGCGGACTGCTGGATGATCTGATGGATCAGTTGATCACGCATTTAGATGACCTTTTGGAGTTTGACCTCCAAAAGTTGGCAAAACGCTTGCATGCGGACACACGCGATGTGGCACGCTGCTTGCAACACATCCGGCGGATGGACCCAAAGCCCGGAACCAGGTTTCAATATGATGAAGCACTTTTGCGGGACTGTGACGCCACCCTAACGATCGTTGACCGTGAACTGGTAATTGAGCTCAACAGGTCCAGCTTTCCCAGTGTTCGTCTCATGCTGTCGTCAATGTCGCAGAACGGCGATGACCTTTCCCATTCATCACAGCTGGGCGAGCTGGTGAATTCCGCAAAATCGTTCAAGGCAGCCCTCGACCTGCGAAGCTCGACCACTTTAGCCGTAATCAAGGCTATTTTTGTGCGGCAGCATGATTTCCCGACCAAAGGATACGCCGCCCTGCGCCCAATGCGCATGAGCGAAGTAGCGGATGATATAGGTGTCAGCGAAGCAACGGTAAGCCGCATCCTGACCGGGCTCAGGCTACAATGTCCACAAGGGAACATTGCGTTGAGATCCCTGTTTTGCGCACCGGTCATGTATCGCGGGCAACCCCGAACAAAGCATGTCGCGCTTCAGATAATCCGAAAGGCAATTGCGCGCGAAGACAAGCGCGCTCCTCTCAGCGATACCGAGATTTTCCGAATTCTGAGCGAGGCCGGATTGGACCTTTCCAGACGAACTGTCACTAAATATCGCCAGTCGATCGGATTGAGTGCGCCGGCTTTGCGCCGAAAACACGCAGAACTGTCGATGCTTCTCTTGCCGCAGTGTTCGCCCGACTGAACCACCCGCAGAAACCGTGAAAACAGATACATCAGCGTATCGATCACCAATGAGGCAACCCAGGGAAAGACTAGAATGGCCAAAGCGGCACACCACAATATCCGCGTTCGGGGTGAAAACCTGCCTGTAGACTTCCGCACAACGGACTTTGACCCGTTCGCGGCGAAACGCCTGGATTTCGACGGTTCTGACTTCGCGTGCCTGTTTGGTCTGGAATCCGCGTTCAAACTGGCGCTGATCGACAACAGCGGCACGCCATCGTGCTCTACCTTCTTTATTGCGTCTCCCGTTGGATGCCCGATCGAAACGCGACCCAACGCAGGGCATCACCCATGATCTTGCCCATGACCAGAAAAGGCTCTTCCAGCACCCCTCTTACTTGTGTCGGCAAGGCATATTTGCGTCCCTACCGTCGCTCGGATGCAACAGCCATTCGCAAGGCTCTGCGAGATCGGGGTCTGCTGAAGTGGCTGGCGGCTTTGCCGATACCCATCGATCATACGTCCCTACAGGAATATACCAGCTTTCTAGCCGATGCGGATGTAATCGCTAGCGCGATTTGCATCGGTGAAGAGGTGATCGGCATTGTCAGCCTAGGAACCGAACTTTCTTTCTGGCTGCGCTGCGATATGCAAGCCAAAGGCATAGGCAGATGGGCTGTCCGTTGTTTTCTGGAACAGTTGCCAATGAGCGTACAACACGTAGAAGCCTGTTGTTTGGCGCACAACACCGTCTCCATCCTTCTAATGCTTGGTGCCGGTTTCGAGGAAACCTCTACGCCTTTCAAACGCTTCTCTTTCGCCCATGGCAAAGCGATGGAATTCAGGCGGTTCCGCTTGTCGCGAAAGCAATCCGAGGGACTGTCAAAGGGCTTCACTTGTTTGCGCAGCGCCCCATACCCACCCCCTGATCCGCCTACAAAAAGGCCAAACCACCAAGACCGGGACCCGCAATGACCGACTTCAACAAGATCCTGATCGCCAATCGCGGCGAGATTGCCATACGCGTGATGC
>NZ_JBQFQX010000026.1:0-30040 GCF_056537105.1 Ruegeria sp. CH11 | reverse complement strand
GGTGGCTCCTTTCCCAGCAGTCGATAACAACTGCACTTTGGCACGTTCGATGCCGGTGGAGCAGGAGCCATCCACCTCATCCGATATGGGCAAACGGCCAAGGTGAGTTTCTTGATCCGCAATCTCATTGGTCACGACCCCCGCCCAGATCTTAAGGGCATCACGTGCCCGTCAGCTTTGCGATGTCCAGTTGCTTAATCAAAAAGTCCATGAAGCACCTGACTTTCGGAGTTAGCACATTCGACTTCGGGTAGATCAACCAAAGAACGGATTGGTCGTGCAAGCACCAGTCTGGCAGCACTTGGACCAAACGTCCTGCCCCAATGTCTTGCGCGACGCTCCAGAGCGAGTTTACAGAGATCCCCATACCCGCCAGTGTCGCTAACCGTTGAGATGTTCCGTCATCAAGGATCGTGCGGCACGTCATTTTTGCCGGTTCCAGCACGGCCGTTTGGCCATCGGCATGGATGATCTGGCGTGGGGCTATGCTCGACCATGACAGGTAACGGTGGGCCTCAAGGTCATCAGGCGTCATCGGTTGTCCGGAGTGCTTTAGGTAGGCAGGGGATGCGCACAGAATGCGCGTGTCATCTGCCAGTTTCCGTCCCATGAGGCTGCTGTCTTCCAGCGGCGCGCTGCGCAGGGCCAGATCGAAGCTGCCTTCGATGATGTCCTGACGGGTGTCGGACAGCCGCAAGTCGAGGGTGATGTCAGGATAGAGTGCCTGAAACTCCGGCAAGAGCGGAATGATATGCAGTTGTGCGAAGCTGCTGGGGGCCGCGAAACGCAGTGTGCCGCTCGGGTGAAGCGTACCTGCGCCCAAGGCGGCGCGACCTGCATCCACTTGGGCGAGAACTTCCCGCGCATAGGGAAGGAACGCGGCCCCCTCCTGGCTGATCGAGATCTTGCGCGTTGTGCGATGCAAAAGCTCCGTGCCCAGTTCCCGCTCCAGCTTTGCAAGGCGGTTGCTGGCCATAGCGGGGGCAAGACCAAGGTCACGACCTGCTGCGGTGATGTTTAGCCGTTCAGCGGCGGCGACGAAAAGGCGAAGGGCGTCTGTATCCATGCGCCCCAATTATATCAATAACCGGAATTCTGAAATAATGTTCATGATGTTTATTTAAAATAACCGGGTGATATGTCAGCTCCAACGCAGCATTCTGGAGCATTGAACATGAAATCTATCGGCTACACACAAAACGGTCCTATCGACGCTGAAGGTGCATTGAGCCTGCTTGATGTGGACAAGCCGAAGCTTGGCGCGCGCGATATTCTGGTCGCTGTCAAAGGCATTTCGGTCAATCCCATTGACGTCAAATTGCGCGCGGCCCGTGCGCCCGAAGGCGACCATGGCATTCTGGGTTATGACGCATCAGGTACGGTTGTCGAAACCGGTTCTGACGTCACGGGCTTCGCGATCGGCGACAAGGTCTTCTATGCGGGAGATGTTACTCGCGACGGCGCAAATGCAGAGTTCCACGCCGTAGACGAGCGCATCGTCGGCATGAAACCAGCATCTCTTGATTTCGCCGAAAGCGCGGGCCTCCCGCTGACCTCCATCACTGCGTGGGAAATGCTGTTCGACAGCTTCCGACTGGTTGAAGGCCAAGGCGAAGGCCAGAGCCTCTTGGTGATCGGCGGCGCGGGCGGCGTGGGCTCGATCCTGATCCAGCTTGCCAAGACCCTGACGAACCTGACCGTGATTGCGACAGCATCGCGCCCCGAGACCGAAGACTGGGTGCGCAAGATGGGCGCGGATTATGTGGTCAACCACCGCAGCGATCTGGCGGCGCAAATCAAGGATTTAGGCCTCGCGCCAACCAATGTCGCTGCGTTGACCGCCACGGACCAACACTGGCCTTCGATTGTTGATCTGATTGCGCCGCGCGGCCACGTCGCTCTAATCGACGACCCTGCAAACCTCGATATCTCAATCGCCAAACCCAAGGCGCTGACGATCTCTTGGGAGTTCATGTTCACCCGTTCGATGTTCGAAACCGCCGACATCACGGCACAGCGCGATCTGCTGAACCGCGTGTCGCAGATGATCGAAGCGGGCACACTTCAATCCACGGTCACCGAACGCGCCGAGTCGTTGACGGTGGAAACGTTGACCGAGGCGCACAAGCGTCAGGAAAGCGGCCGCGTGATTGGCAAACAGGTCCTTCCTGGATTGTCTTCTTAACCAAACCCTCAAAAGGAAAACCACAATGGCTTATTATTCTGTACTCGACGTAACCCCCACCGACGAAGGTTGGATCCCCGGCTACCTGCCGACCGCAAATGAGCGCGTTGCAGCTCATGGCGGCAAATACATCGCCCGCACCGCCAACCACGAGCAGGTGGAAGGCGACACGCAAGATGCCGGTCTGCGCATCATCATCGAATGGCCGTCCAAAGAAGCGGCAGAGGCATTCATGGCCGATGAGGCTTATGGTCCCCACCTTGCCGCCCGCACTGCCGGTTCGGTGAGCCATCATTACCTGATCGAGGGCAAAGACGATCTTGCCTAAACCACTCGCGCCGTCCTCACCGAAGGGCGGCGTAAACTTTTCTGGAGAGCAGCCATGCGCGACGAGCCCCATATGCCGTTTGAGCAAATTAACCGCGGCTACAATGCGACGTTTCAGAACGGTCGTCTGAGCGTCGGGCTTGTGGTGCCGATCGCGCAATATGGGCACAGTCCTGTGCCCGACATGGCCGACCACCTGGACCGCATTCAGCTGGCCGAAAGGCTCGGTTTCAAGGCCGTCTGGCTGCGCGATGTGCCTTTCAACGTCCCAAGTTTCGGCGATGCAGGACAGCTTTTTGATCCCTTCGCCTATCTTGGCTATCTGGCCGCTAAAACAACCGACATCGCCTTGGGCGTCGCCAGTATCATCCTGCCGCTAAACCACCCCGCCCACGTGGCCAAGGCTGCAGCAACTGCCGATGTTTTATCAGGCGGTCGGCTAATCCTTGGCGTGGCATCTGGGGATCGCCCTGAAGAATATCCGGCAATGAACAGCGATTTTGAGGCGCGGGGTGACGTCTTTCGCGAGAGTTTTGACTACATTCGAGCCATGGGTACGCGCACCCCGCAGATCGATAATCGGTTCGGCAAACTCGACGCATCAATCGATATGCTGCCCAAGCCGGTCGGGCCTAAGCTTCCCATGCTGATCACTGGATCAAGCCGCCAATCGCCAGACTGGATCGCGCAAAACGGCGACGGCTGGATGACCTATCCGCGCCCCGGCGTGTTGCAGGATTGGCAGGCGCGGTCGGCTGATCTGGGCCAAGCGCCGAAACCTGTCCTGCAACCGCTCTACATTGACCTCGCCGACGATCCCGATGAATCGCCCACCCCCATCCACCTTGGCTTCCGGTCTGGCCATCGCACGCTCGTGCAATATCTCAAACAACTCGAACAGATCGGTGTGAACCATGTCGCACTCAATTTGCGGTTCAGTGCCAGCCCCGTTGAAAAAACCCTAGAGGCCTTGGCCGAACATGTCCTGCCAGATCTCAAATAAGGAATAGATCATGACGAAGACAATTCTCATCACAGGTGCGACCGACGGCCTTGGCCGTGCAACTGCAATCGCGCTGGCGCGCAAAGGACACAACATCATTGCGCATGGTCGAAATGCTCAGAAACTCGCGCAGCTGAAAGCCGAGATCGGTGCGCCCCTATCAACCGTTCAGGCGGATATGTCGGACCTGTCGCAAGTCGCACAGATGGGCCATCACCTGATCAAGACCCATAATCGGATTGACGTAGTGATCAACAACGCTGGCGTCTTCAAGACAACGCAGCCGCGTTTGAGCAATGGCATGGACGTGCGCTTTGTCGTCAACACCTTTGCACCAGCGCTTTTGTCAAACCTCCTGCTGCCCGTCATGCCAAAGGAAGGCCGCTTGGTGCATCTTTCCTCCGCTGCTCAAGCGCCGGTGGATATTGACGCCTTGAATGGCAAGCGAACGCTGCAAGATATGGAGGCCTATGCCCAAAGCAAGCTGGCTTTGACAATGTGGAGTCAAGATTTTGCAGCAAAAAATCCTGGCGGGACGGTTTCGGTCGCAGTCAATCCCGGCTCACTTCTGGCGACCAAGATGGTCCGCGAGGGGTTCGGCACATCCGGCAACAACCTAAATATCGGCGTCGATATTTTGACTCGTGCGTCTCTCTCGGACGACTTCGCAACCGCATCAGGGCTGTATTTCGACAATGATAGTGGGCAATTTGCGCTGCCCCATCCAGACGCCGCCAATGCCGCGAAGGTCGCGCGTGTAATTGAGGGTATAGAAGCAGAGATTGCCGATTAGACAGGTCAAAGGTTTGGCGTTTCTCAGCCATTTGTCGAAAACGTAGCGTAGCGCTATTGCGGATGGGGCTTGGCATCGCCGACATTCGCGCGTCGCGCAGCATTTGTAACATTGGGCTCACTGCCGCCATCGGTCGCAGTGCAGCATGTTGTGATAGACTTCTTTGGTCAACGTCGGGTTATCGTTTTGGGAGGGCATGGCGGATCGGAGGGTCAGTCAAGGAAACACCAAACTTACCAGCCATTCGCGCTCTCCGCCCCGCTTGGAACAAAGGCCGGATCGTCGGCCAGAAGCGACCATTGAAACCAAAGCGCGTCTGGGCAATCCGGGTGCGACTTGAACAGGCCGAAAACCATCGCGACCTCGCACTGTTCAATATGGCTATCGACAGCAAGCTCCGCGGCTGCGATCTCGTGAAAAAGAAAGTCGTCGACGTGATGGCATCCGGCCAGATCAAGGAACAGGCTTCGGTCCTTCAAAGCAAGACGCAGAAACTCGTGCGCTTTGAGATTTCCGAAGGCACGCGGGCCTTTGTCGAGAAGTGGATGGAAGATGAGCTGATGGTCGGTTCGGAATTCCTTTGGCCCGGCCGATTTCATGAACGCCTGCACATCTCGACACGCCAATATGCACAGATTGTCCGCGATTGGGTCACGTCGATCAACCTCGAAGCAAGCGCCTACGGAACCCATTCAATGAGGAGAACCAAGGTCGCTCAGATCTACAAAAAGACCGGAAACATTCGAGCGGTTCAGCTTCTTCTTGGTCATACCAAGATGGACAGTACAGTCCGGTATCTCGGCGTCGAACTTGAGGATGCCTTGGCCATCGCCGAAGCCATTGAGATTTAACGCTCACGGGTCGCTCTCGCGGGCGGCCCATTGCGGACGTTCACCGTGTGATTTCATGCTACATTGCAACTTCTTCAATGCGGACTTTTGTGACTTGCGCATTAGTTGACGGGTTCAAACCCAAATCAATCAATGTTGTTTCGGAAGACATGCGTGCAGCAAGCGAATTGCCGCACATTCTCACATATCGCCGCTGCTGAACGGCAAGAGAGCCCGTCAATTAAGCACTCTGCGGCGAGCTTGGTGTCCTAAATTCACAGGTCGCCGTTAAAGCTGCTCCGATGGAAAGATACGCGTGATGAAAGCTACTTTATAACGTCAAAATCCAACGCAGGATGGACCAAGATTACTTCAATTGCAGGCCTGTTTTTCAGTGTCTTGCCCGCGTGTTGATGGGATCGGAATTTCGTCATATCATATGATCATTTAGTGTATTTCACTATTTCCGGGTGAATTCGATGAAGTGGGCTGTTCGCATCACTGTTGCTCTGGCCGTTATTGCTGCTGTCGGGGCCGTTTTGGTTAGTTACTTTTTCGGTAGTCTGCGTGTGCAGCGCGAGGCTTCAGTATATCTTGCGGCCCTCGAAACTTGTACACCGCTAGAGCAGAATGCTTGGGCCCCGCTGTTGCGTGGAGCGATTGGGCGCTCAGTGGCAGGCCCGGAAGGTGACACATGTGTTGTCACCATGGACGGGCTTGGAGGCGAGACAACACGTTGCACGCTCGACAGCATTGCGCGGGCCACTATGGCCAATTTCATTCAGCAAGGCGCGGACTCTGTGACATTTCTGGGCGGACAAACCGCATCTCTGAGTTATTCCTCTGAAAATCCTGACCCAATGACCGAATTGCTCAACGGGCCTGCCTGTGTCTTGGAAAAATGAGGAGAAGCCAAACATGACCCGTCTTGCCATCATGACAGTATTCACTCTTCTCGCCGCGATCGGACACGCAGCCCCAATCGAAGACGCCTGCAGTGCACGCGGCACGTGGGATGCAGAAACCTGTGACTGTATGCAAGGTGTGGCCGATGACATGTTCGAAGCGGATCAGCAGGACACTGTCGCCAAGTTTTTTGCCGGCCAGATCACTAGCCAACAGATCATGGCAGCGCAAGGCGTTGAGGCCGCGCAGACATTTTTGCAATCCATTTCGGACTTTATGGGAGAGACCACGTTCAAATGTGGCGCACCGTGACCCCAATCAAGGCAGCGACAATCGCCCTTGCGGTCATGACATCGTCCGCCGCGGGGCAGGATTTTGAACCCTGTGCTCCAGAACTCGATCCCAGAGTGCTTCCGCACCAATCGATGTTCCTCGATTTCCGAACATCGATGTGTGCCTGGCCAGTCGTAGATAGCTTTCGCATTTGGGAGGACGATCCCGAAAGCTCCGGCATTCATGTAGAAATCGGTATCGAAGTCGGCGCGCCGGATAGCCCTGCAGGTGTCGAGGCCATAACAGAGGCAATCCGCCACTCGATGGTCGCCGCAAAGCTGATGGGATCCGAGATTGATTTTGGCAAGGTCGTCAAACTGGTCGTCAGCAAAACGCGTCATCCAAAAGCTGACGGTGAATCCTTTTATCGCTCGGGCGTGAGTTGGTCGCGCTGCAACATCGCCATTGGCCCCAATATGTTCACCGACGATCCGCTTGTCTTGCAGCGCACCGTCGCTCATGAAATTTTTCACTGCATCGTGCGCAAACATCTTGGCGACAGCTTTGCGGGCCGGGGCACGGCCACTGAACCCGACCCGCGATACTGGTATCTGGAGGGTGCAGCCGATTGGTTCGGTCAATTTGCGATCCCAAATGCACCCATGGTGGATTTAGTGGCGTTCGAGTTCTGGGCAGACGACAAAGACTTCACCGAGCTTGAATACACCGCATGGCCATTCTTTGCCTGGATGGCGGCCAAGGATGGCCCGCCTGCGATCCTGCCATTCATGCGAGGTATCGAACGCAGCGTCGATAATGCACGAGAAATCAACCGTCTGATGGAGGCCGAACGCTGGTACGATTTCGCCAAACTTTATTCCGCCTACCATATCCGCCTGCCTGACGGACGCACCCTGACACCCAGTCATCGAAATCCTCGCGCCAGATACCGGCTTGATGAGGATCAGACCATGGGTATCGAGGTGCCTCTGGGCAAACTGATGCGTACGACGCTGGTCCTGGCACCGGGTCAATGGCGGCTTGTGCCCAAGGATGGCGGCACAATTTTCCTCTCCGACATCCTGCCGAACGGCGACCCGGATGGGTCGTGGATCCCGATTGACAGTGAAGTGATCATTGATACGCGCTGCGACGAAGACATGGAACTGGTTCTGGCCAGTTTTGGCGTCGACAAGGATACATCAAGATACACTGTCCGCGCGGACCGCGTGGGGGATACGTGCCGGCGAAGCTGTTCAAATCTGCCCACCGCATTTGATGAATGCCTGGTAGGGCGCTGGCGCGACGAAACCTGGGTGCCGCCGACTGAATCCACCGTCCCCGGGACCGAAGTTTTGTACATGAATCACCCGCCCCCGGTCTGGACGTTTTATCCAGGCGGGCTTTTTCGATCAGATCAGCCCTTTGCCTCTGACGTCATAGCGCGAGAGGGCACCAACTGGGTTCGCACGCAGACCGTCTACAACCTCAACGCCGCTTTGGGATATTGGGGCAGCAGCGGTCCCAATCTCTACGTCTGCGAAGATCGCGACGTCGCGCGCGGCTATGGTGATTTCGTAACTTCAGACGGCCATCGCAGCGTCGGATCGCTCAACTCCAACAACGATTTGAAGCTGGAAGGGCAAGACCGGCATTACGAGTTCGAGTATATCTGCAGCGCAGAGGAACTGCGCATCCGCGGATTGGTTTTGGGTTCGATCAGTGGCAGGTTCACACGCATTTCGCCTGCGCCCGAGATTGAAGAGGGCTTGCCCGAGGCACCCACGGATGTCCTGCCTATCCCTGCATCGGATCGCCATCGATAGACGTGTGCGCCAATCCTCACTAACGCCTGAAAAGTTTATTGACTTACCGGGTGCGTGCGCGATTTTTCGTGGCAAGACAGGCCTCACGCAGCCTAGTCGAACCTGCCGTTCGTTGTGAGCGTAAAATCCGGCGCGAATTGACCTCAAGCAACGCATATCTCATAGGGCGCTAGGTCCCACCTAATTATTGCGCAATCAACTGCATGACCAAGTCAACTGCCTCGGAAATGTCATCCGCCACAAAGGATGGTGGTGGGCTATACCGCTTTTCATCGTCAGCGCGATACTTTCCGGTGCGCACCAGGATTGCCTTGCTGACACCTGCTTGCAGCGCGCCAGCGACGTCGTTTTCCGCGTCATCACCTATCAAAATGACTTCTGCGAGCGACAGTTTCATACTGTCTGCAGCAGCACGGAAAAACGTTGTTGATGGCTTTCCCAGGATTTGAGCTTCAACTTGGGCCGCATACTCAAGGCCATGGACGAAAGCTCCGGCATCAAGACTAAGCTTTCCGTCGACATCACGAAATACGCGGTTCGCTGCAAGCGCCAAGAACGGGGCACCTTGGTCAAGATCGCGAAACGCTGCATTTAGGTTTTCGAAGTCAAAGAACGGCCCTGCATCACCTACAACCACAGCGATAGGTTGTCCCGAAACGACGCTGTCGAAATCTTCAGTCAGATCTGGGTGCACCAAAAGATGTGGCGAGTACCCATTTTCTTTCAACCAATCACGCGCGGCCTGAGAAGGCGTCATGACCTCATTTGTTTCGACCGCGAAGCCGAAGTGATTAAGCCTCTCGACGATTAGACGCTTGGGTCTGCGAGTGGTGTTTGTAAGAAAGCGGATTGGGATTTCATTCACTCTGCACCGAACCACTGCTTCCTTGGCACCAGAAATCACTTGTGTGCCGTTATAAAGTACACCCGATATATCGAGGAGAAGACCAATAGCCATGATAGCTTGATGCTAGAGCAGGTCTTCTGATTTGATCAAGCAGAAGACACAATCGGGGTCGTGCACGGATGCATATTGTCTCCGCGTCGATGCTATGCACGGCCCGAAACCGCCGTTCAGTCGAGCAAATCATTTCTGTGGTTTGGACCACCAAACCGGCCTTTCGCTGCTGGCGCACAGCTTAGAGTTGGTCGAGTCCGCATCTACGCTGCGAACCCGCCACACAGTTTGAGATATTGAATGGCGGGTTCTGGTTCTTTGGTCATAACCAAGGCCGAACTTCACCCGTGTTGCGAGGTGTCCCACCAATGAGAATGCATGAACTGCGGGATCGCCTTTGTCTTGCCACTCAGTTTCTCGACTGATCCTTCTGTCAACTCAAGCGCCATCCACGCCTCTGGTGCAGTCATCAGGTCCGGATATGGCGTCTGCTTGTCCGTCGGTACGAATCCATACCGAGGATAAAATGTCGGGACGCCCAGGACGAACACTGCATCCGTGCCAACGGAACTGAGATGCTCAATGCTCGCCTCCATGATCTCTTTCCCAACCCCGAGGCCCTGATACGCTGGCAGCACCCCGCAGGGTGCCAGCAGGTAACATTTCGCATCTGGGTGGTCGACGAACTTAAACGGAGTAAACAGCACGTTGCCTACGATCTTGCCGTTGCGTTTGGCGCTGATGGATATCGTGTCGGGGTGCTCGAGGAAGCCCTTAGCGAGTTGGGCAATATCGTCGCCTTCCTCTTTTCCGAAAGCCAGCCGGTGGATTTCAATAGTTGCGTAAATGTCTGCTTGGTTCATGGTTCTTTCCTATCTTTGGTTCATTTGGGCGCGCACGGATTTGATCCCCAACGCGGAGGCGCGATAAGGGTTGCCGTTCTTTGAACGGATGAAGCGCTTTTTCAGCAACCGTTGGAAAACGCTGAGTGTGCAGTCTGACAGCACATAGCCGTCACGCGTATAACAAGTGACGTCATGGACTTTTCCGCTTTCCAGGCGTTCGTAGTGGATGGACCCGCCAAGGGCGAGTTCGTGCAAAACACGTTGCTCGTGCTTTGAGATATTCATTGGGATGTCTCGGTTTTATGAAAGTACAACAAACAGCACACTCAGCATCGCGCTTGAGTATGCCGATCAATGTTGATGTTCCTGAATTTGGGTCGCCAGGAACGGGCGTTAGGCCCGGGTCTCTTTCATAAAATCTCCATTGTGTGAGGCGTACTGCCTCATACGTTTGGCGCAGATAGTCCTTCAGGCAAGACGCGTCAATATCCCTTATTACATGAGTGTCTCATTTTGAACTGACACGTACGCCTCCTGCCGCACGCGCCAGCACCCAATCGATACCCCGCAAAAAGTCGTCGACTGATAACGGGCTGTTTTCGCCGCTGGACGCGGAGAGGACAAAGCCATGCGTATAGTCGATGAGAAGATGCAAAAGCACATCGTTTTCATCGCCATCGTCAAGTTCCCGCGTGCACGCCCGCAGCTTATCTGTGATATCCAACAGGTCGTTGCTGATGAGAGTGATATCATCCAGAACTGCGCGCAGCAGGTTGGCGTTCGGCAAGGCCCGAAGATAGTAGGCGCTTAATATGCTCCGCGCTTTCGCGCTTGCTCCTTCGTCAACGATGACCTGAAGTGTGTTCGCAAAGGCTATTTCAACCAGGTCAGCCAGCAGCTTACGCTTGCTCCCAGAATGGTACGTTATCGCCATGGGCGTGACCTTTAGCTTGTCCGCCAGTAACCGAAACGAAAGCGCATTTGCTCCCTGCTTTTGAACAATGGGCAGGGCAGTTTGCAGGATAAGCTGCTTCGACAGACGTTCCTCTGACTTTTTTGGTCGCCCGACAGTTGGTGCTTTGGTCATGCACTTTTAATTTCGTAAACCAGATCGACCATACCCGATGGAAAGGGAGTGGCAGAGATCAGTTCAAGATCAACATCGCCCTTCGTTTCACCGAAAATGCGAATGCCATCACCCAGTAGAATAGGAACCAACGTAATCTTCATATCTTGTACAAACCCGGCCTGAAGGAACGACCGAATGATCGCACCGCCATCGACATATACGCGTTTGTAACCGCGCTCGCGAAAGATTCCCCATAACGCTTCGGGGCTAGCAGTGGAGAACTCAATTCTGTCGTGTAGATGCTCAGGTATGTCCTGTTTCGTCATGGAGCGGCTGAGTACCACGACGGGTTTCTTATATGGCCATTCCCCAAATTCAAGGACAGTCCGCAGTGATCCAGTCCCCATAACAAGAGTATCCACGCTGTCCATAAACTCGACGAACCCGTGGTCCTCATTTTCAGCGGACTGTTTATTCAACCAATCGAGCGAATGGTCTTTTCTGGCGACGAAACCGTCGAGGCTCATTGCCATCATGATGTGCCCAGTTGTCATATTGGTGTCTCCTTGAGACTTAATTTATATAGTGTATAAAAAATAGCCGGTGACGTTCAAGTCGAATGTGGTCAGGATTGGGCTCTCAGCCAGGCCGAGAATGCAGCCACGGCGTCCGTAGCAACGGTGCCGGTCGGCTTGACCAGAAAGTACCCGTAGTCGGGCAGTTCAATTTCGGACAACCGGAATAGCAGTTGCGCCTCCAGGTCGGCCGACACAAGGTCATCCATCAAGGCGATGCCCTGCCCGTCGATGACGGCTTGCACCCGGACATTGGGGTCAGGAACGATCAACACATCTTGACGCGCCTGCTGGGGCAGACCTGAGGCGGTCAGCCAATCGGACCAGGCATTGCTGTCGTCCCGGTCTCTGAGCAGTGTGAGCTGTGATATCGCAACGCCCATTCCCAACGCCTCAACCTTTTGCGCCACAGAAGAGTTCCCGACGGGATAGGGCGGCAATGACATAAAGGGGGTCACCACGCCTTCTCCCCAATCTCCATTCCCCCACCTGATCGCCAGATCAACATGCTGCATTTCATGCTCAGAAAACTGGATCATCGGCTGAATGCGCAGCTGCACGTCCGGGTGGCGCTGCATAAAAGTCATCAGACGCGGGGATAGCCATCGCGCTGCGAAGTAGGTCGACACTCCGACGGTCAGGGATCGCGATACGCGCCCCTTCATCTCCAGAATGTCAGCTTCGATTTCCTGATAACGGGTCTGGCAAGCCGCCAGAAGCTTCAACCCTTCATCCGTCAGGGTAACGCCGCGTGTCGTGCGGCGGAATAGTGCCATCCCCAGATCAGCTTCAAGCGTCTTGATCTGATAGCTAATCGCACCCTTGGTCATGTTCAGCGCTGCGGCAGCATCTGAGAAACTGGAATGCCGGGCAATCTCGGCGAACAACCTAAGCAGGTCATGATGGCGAAAGTGTCGGCGCATACCAAACTAGTACAAAATTTTTGAACGCGATGGCCAGAAAATTTCGATTTCCAACCGGGCAAAAAACGCCAATCATTTCAGGGAACAAATGAAACGGAGTTTCGCGTTTGGGTGCTTTGAACACCACCACGGACATCTCGAAACCGGCAGTGCGCCGCAGCCGCTCCCGTCGTGATCGACCCTCATGTGGTGACACGATCTCTCCAGGCGCTCCGTTCTCGGCGCGAAAGATACCTGCATACGAATTGCTGACCGACGCGGCCTTGACAAGGATCGAAGACCAGGCGGATTGGATTCTAACAAAGATAGGCGTCGAATTTCGGGGCGATCATGAGGCGCTCGAATTGTTTGCTGCGTCCGGTGCCCAAGTCGATGGTGAGCGAGTCAGGTTTGAGCCCGGACATGCGCGCAATACTTGCGCCTCAGCTCCGTCCGAGTTCAAGCTGCACAGTCGGGACCCAGCCAGAACCGTGACCCTCGGCGGAGACAATATTGTCCTGATGCCGGGATACGGGTCGCCTTTTGTCAGTGATCTGACCAATGGCAGGCGATACGCCACGCTAGAAGATTTCCAGAACTTCGTAAAACTCACATACAGCTCCCCCGCCCTGCATCATTCCGGAGGAACCGTTGTCGAGCCAACGGATGTGCCAGTGAACAAGCGGCATCTTGACATGTTGTTGGCCCACCTCACCCTGTCGACCAAACCCTTCATGGGGTCAGTCACAGCACCTGACCGCGCGCAGGACAGCATCGACATAGCGCGACTGGTCTTTGGACACGACTTCATGAACCGCAACGCGGTGATGCAGGCCAATATCAACGTCAACTCTCCGCTCGTGTTCGATGACACCATGTCCTCAGCGCTCCGCACCTATGCCAAAGCAAACCAGTGCGTGTGCGTCTCTCCGGCGATTTTCGCTGGGGCCATGGGGCCGCTCTCGCCTGCGGCAGTGGCAGCTCAAACGCTGGCCGAAGCCATGGTCGGCATCGCCCTAGCACAGCTTGTCCGCCCCGGGTGCCCGGTGGTTTTGGGGTCGTTTCATTCCAGCATGAACCTGCGCACGGGCGCGCTGACCTTTGGGTCGGCAGAGGCGAACATGGTCACCATGGCGCTGTCGCAACTGGGGCGTAGGCTCCGCGTTCCGGTGCGCTCCGGCGGTGGACAGATCACTGCGTCCAATGCCCCCGACGGACAAGCGATGCAGGACAGTACGGGGGCCATGTGGTCCACCCTTCTGTCCGGCGCGCATCAGGTCTGGCACGCGGCCGGCTGGCTCGAAGGTGGATTGGTCATGTCCTACGAGAAGTTCATCATGGACGTCGACCATTGCGGCGCGATGCTGAAACTTTTGCAGGGTTTTGACACTGGCGATGAAGCCTTTGGCCGCGATGCCTATCTCGAAACCGGCCCGGGCGAGAATTTCCTCTCCACCAGTCACACGCTGCGCCACTACAGATCGGCAAATTTTGAACCGCAAATCCCGGATGCTGGTCCTTTCGAGACCTGGACAGAGAACGGCGCGCTCACGTCAGACCAACGCGCTACGACGCGGTGGCGCCAGATGCTGGACGACTATCAACAGCCAGAAATGAGCCCCGGCACCCAAACCGCGCTCGAAGACTTCGTGTCCGAACGCAAGGCAAGCATGTCGGACGAATGGTACTAGAAAGGAAGACCCATGACCGAAGAACTTAGCCGCACATCCGCCCTTGCATCGCGCCATACCGCGCTCGGCTCTGGGTTGGAGGACTGGAACGGCATGGGTACGGCCTGGACCTATAACTCAGATCCCAATGATGAGCATGATGCGGTCCGTGAACGGGCCGGTATGATCGACATGTCCCCCCTGAAGAAAGTGCTCGTGCGCGGCCCTGAAGCTCAGGCAGTGCTGGACCATCTGACCACGCGCGATCTAACCAAAGTAGGACCGGGCAAGGCTGCCTACCTCTGCATTCTGACCGAAAAAGGCGGGATCGCCGACGATGCGATCGTGTCGAACAATGGTGGCAACGAATGGATGATCGTGCACGGCTCCGGCGACACTATGGCGCTACTGGAAGCCTCGGCGGCAGGGCGTGACGTTCAGATCGACTTTACTGACGATCTGCATGACCTTTCGGTGCAAGGCCCTGCCTCTTTGGAGATCCTGAACGCCCACATGGATATCGACCTGGCCGAACTGGCTTACTTCGAACACGCGCCTGCGAAACTATTTAGCCATCCGTGCCGCATCTCACGCACGGGTTATTCCGGCGAACGCGGTTATGAGATTTTCGCAGATGGAACAGTGATTACGGATATCTGGGACAAGCTCGTGCAGGAGGGCGTTATGCCCTGTTCTTTTACCGCTCTGGACAAGGTGCGGATCGAAGCCGGGCTCTTGTTTTACGGCTATGACATGACCGAGGACAACACCCCATGGGAGGTCGGCCTTGGGTTCACCATCAGCAGCACCAAGGCCGACTATCGCGGCAAAGCGGCTGCCCTGGCTGCGAAGGGAAAGGAAAAGATCGACAATGTGTGCCTGGACATAAATCACCCCGACATGGTCGCCTGTGGTGAAACGCTTTCGCTGGGCGGCCAAACTGTCGGCGTGATCAACAGTCCCTGCTACTCACACCGGATGGGAAAATCCCTTGCCCTTGCGCATGTTGTTCCAGGACTGACAGCTGGAACTACCCTGGCCGTGTCAGGCGACGGCCTGAGCACGCAAGCAACCATCGCTGCAAGCCCCATCTACGATCCAAAGAAACTGCGAACGCACGAATGAAGAGATCGTTACGAGTTGCTGTAGAGCCGGCCCATAAGAGACATTTATCGGGTCAGGCCACGCCGCAATGCAGCTTCACCGAACCGGGCTTTCGCCGCGAGCGCAAAATTCGGCGATGGTCGAACTCCCAGTCTGCGGGACTAAAGTGGACCTTGCCGAAACCGGTTTTGACCAAGATTGTTGGTTCCGTGACTACGCAGACAGGAGCTTTCAATGACCAACTCAGAGACGTTGACGGAACCAAAGTCAGCGCATGCCGACGTGTCAAAGGAAATAGAAGAAAACCTGCTTGCTTCGCTCGCCGTGTTGAGTACCCAATCAATTAATTCCACTATTGTACTCTCGAAAAGAGACTCTGCTGGAAGGCTTCTGGCGGGGGTTTCAGGTTCAACGTCTTACGGATGGTTTTTGGTTAAACTTCTGTGGGTTCACGAGGAGCTAAGAGGAACTGGTGTCGGCAAGACGCTGATGCTTAAAGCAGAGCAACGTGCCAAGACTCTGGGGTGTCATGGCGCCTGGTTAGATACGTCAAACCAAGAGGCGCGAGCGTTCTATCTTCGTATTGGTTATTCGGATTTCGGAGTACTTAGCAACGCACCGGGGAATGAACCCGTGGGGCATCGTCGTTGGTTTATGAAGAAGGTTCTGTTGGCGGCCTAGTCTATTCTGTCCAGGAGTACATTGGGCTCTTCGCGGACCTCGGAGGCAGCGCGGCATGCTGTGATAAAATTTTCCAGTCAACGTCGGGTTGTCGTTGTGGGCGGGCATGGCGGATCGGAGGATCAACCATGGAAACACCAAACTTACCTGCAATTCGTGCTCTTCGCCCAGCCTGGAACAAAGGACGCATCGTCGGCCAGAAGCGACCGCTGAAACCAAAACATGTCTGGGCAATCCGAGTTCGCCTCGAGCTTGCCGAAAACCATCGCGATCTTGCGCTCTTCAATATGGCAATCGACAGTAAGCTCCGCGGCTGTGATCTGGTGAAGATGAAGGTCGCCGATGTCATGTCATCGGGTCAGATCAAGGAACGGGCTTCGGTCCTTCAAAGCAAGACGCAGAAACCCGTGCGCTTTGAGATTTCCGAAGGCACACGTGCCTCTGTTGAGAAGTGGATGGAAGATGAGCTGATGGTCGGTTCGGAATACCTTTGGCCCGGCCGATTTCATGAACGCCTGCACATCTCGACCCGGCAATATGCGCGGATCGTCCGGGACTGGGTTACATCGATCGGTCTCGAGGCGAGCGCCTATGGCACCCATTCAATGAGGAGAACCAAGGTCACTCAGATCTACAAGAAGACCGGAAACCTACGCGCTGTTCAGCTTCTGCTTGGCCATACTAAGATGGACAGTACAGTCCGGTATCTCGGCGTCGAACTCGAGGATGCCCTAGCAATCGCCGAAGCGATAGAGATCTAACGTTAACGGGCCGCTCTCGCGGGCGGCCCATCACGATTTCATGCGACTAACTCGTTAGCGTCGCTTTCCATAGCGGCGCTTCCACCGCTTCCACCGTCAGTTCAATACAAAGTTGACGCACGGCTTCAAAGGCAAAAGTCGCCGGACGATCACTCAAGTCTCCGATATAGAGCGTGCGATTGAGTTTTGGCTTGATTATCGGACGCGTCGTCAATGTGCCCGCGTCAATGTGTTCTTTCAGGATAAACTCGGTGCCCACGATGCAACCGATGCCAGACAGAAGGGATCCGCTGATCGCGGAGATCGAGTTTATTTGGAACTGCGCGTTCTCTTCGATCCGCCTGAGTAGGGAAGGGTCTTCCATCACAGCTCGGGTGTACAGGCCTTGGCGAAGAATTATCAACGGTAAGTCCAGCAGTGCCTCAAAGCTGATTGCATCGGTTCCACCGATAACATCTGGCCGACCCACCAGAACCAACTCCTCTTCCAAGACCGGTTGGAACCTGAAACGCGCGTCAGGAAGTTGGTTGTAGGTTAGGGTCAAATCGACCTCCGAAGACGCAAGCTGTTGGGCGGTAGCCCCGGAAAAGATCTCAGAAAGATGCAGGCGTAGGTTCGGATAGTCTTGTGAAACACGCTGTACCAGGGGCACGCCAATAGCTTTGACAGCCGAATGCGCAAAGCCAACCGAAATCTCACCCGCGACCTCATTCTCAGTTTCTCGGATATCGGTGCTGGCGGCTTGCATGGATCGCAGGATCGCACGCGCGTGTTCATATAATCGAGCACCAGATGCTGTCGGCCGCACGCCCCTTGGCAATCTCTCAAATAGCTGCGTACCAAGTTCGGCTTCGAGATTGGACAGATGCCTGCTTAATGCAGACACAGCGACCCTTTCCCGATCAGCAGCACGAGCCAACGCGCCTTCCTCAAAGATCGCAGCAAAGTATCGGAGTTGCCTGCTGTCCATGCTTTCTCAATATCAGAAAGCAGCCTTATTAACATTGAAATTTTGCAAAGCATACCGATCGGGTAGCTTTGGTTAACGCAAGTCCAACCGGAGCATACATGGTGTCAGACGATTTCAGGCCTTTGCGGGGCATCCGCGTCGTTGAAATGACCCACATGATTATGGGGCCAAGTTGCGGCCAGGTCCTTGCCTATCTTGGTGCTGACGTGATCAAGGTTGAGCCCCCTGCGGGGGACAAAACCCGGCACCTGACCGGAATGGGGCGGGGGTTCTTCCCAAGTTTCAATCGCGGCAAGCGTTCAATTACCTTAGATCTAAAGTCCGAGGCCGGCACGTCGGCGCTGGATCAGCTTCTGGCAACCGCCGATGTTTTCGTTGAGAACTTCCGCGACCAGTCACTTGCCAAGATGGGATTTGCGCCCTCCGCGTTGCGAGGTAAGTACCCCAATTTGATCATCGCATCCTGCAAGGGTTTCCTGCATGGCCCCTATCAGGACCGAACGGCAATGGACGAGGTCGTTCAGATGATGACCGGAATGGCCTATATGACTGGCCCAACGGGTCGTCCCTTGCGCATTGGCTCTTCTGCAAATGACATCATGGGTGGGGTCTTCGGCGCTCTTGCAGTTCTCGGCGCGTTGTTGGAGCGGCAAGAATCCGGAGAGGGTCGGACGATACGCATTGGCCTGTTCGAGAATTGCCTGATGCTTGTCATGCAACACATGGTGCAATTCGATCTGGACGGACACGAACCGGCCCCTATGCCCGAGCGGGAATTTTCCTGGCCGGTCTACGACATCTTCGACACGCGGGACAATCGTCAGATCTTTGTGGGTGCTGTCACTGAGGGCCATTGGCAAATATTGTGCAAAGCAATCAGCTTAGAGCATTTGCTGGAGGATAACCGGCTTCAGACAAAGATGGACCAGATCGAAGCGCGGAACTGGACACTTCCCCTTTTTGCAGAAGCAATCGGCAAACGCGATTTTCCTGAACTGATCGAGGTATTTGAAGCTTCGGGCATTCCCTTTTCGCCTATCAATCGTCCTGCCGATATGTATCAGGATCCACATGTCCTGCGCCCCGGCGGTCTGCAACTCTCACACGACGCTGGTGGGCAGGTGTTCCGGGCTCCGGGTTTGCCCATCGAAGTTGATGGCGGGATTCCACATCCGGTTTCACTCGATGTCGCAGATGTCGGCGATGACACTGACACCGTGCTTTCAGAGCTTGGCCTGTCACCTTCGGAAATATCGGCTGCAAGTGGCGCGGCGGATAGGAATTCAACGTGACTCGCCTGTCAGAAATATACCCACCCGATAGGGTCGTATTGCGGGAAGTCGGATTGCGCGACGGTCTGCAGATGGTCCAACGATATCCCTCAACGGCAGCGAAGGCCGAATGGTTGCGCCGTGAAAGTGACGCGGGTGTTCGGCACTTTGAGATTGGCTCTTTCCTTCCGGCAAGAGCTATGCCGCAATTCGCTGATGTTCGGGACATCATCGACATTTGCCGCAGCCTTAACGTCCATTCGGCAGCGCTTGCCTTGAATGATCGCGGCGCGACGGACGCGGTTCAAACTCCGGTCGGCGAAATCGTCACAGTGGTCTCGGCGACCGAGGAACATAGCCAGGCAAACACACGTCGTACACGTGAGGAAGCAATTGCTCTGGTTGGTAAAACCGTTGAACTGGCAAGAGGCTCAGAAACCTCACCTTTGGTACAGGTCGGCATCGCCATGGCGTTCGGTTGCTCGATTGCTGGCAAAGTCGACCCGGACGATGTGGTGCGCATCGCGGCCGCATGCGCGGAGGCGGGTGTGGACATGATCGGTCTTGCAGACACAGTCGGATTTGCGGGTCCAGATCAGGTGCAAGACCTTGTTGAACGTGTGAAAAACGAACTGGGCGACGTTGCGCTGAGCATTCACCTGCACGACACAAGGGGAATGGGGATCGCCAATGCGTCTGCCGCCCTCGACGCTGGCATCCGGGTGATCGATGGCTCGCTGGCGGGGCTCGGGGGCTGCCCCTTTGCCCCAGGCGCAACAGGGAACGTGGTATTCGAGGACCTTGTATATCTCTGTGAACGCAAAGGTTTTGCAACCGGCATCGACTTGGAAAAGCTGATGTCTGTGCGAGAGGTCGCCGCGTCTGAAATGCCTGACGAACAACTCTTCGGTGCATTGCCACGCTCCGGAACACCGCGCCAGATCAGCTGGCGCGCCGATTAAACAACAAGATAATAAAGTGGAGGAGAACATGAACATTTTCAGAACTGCAGCGGCCGCGCTATTGGCCGCAACTTCGGTAGGCAGCGCGGCCTATGCCGAGGCAACCGAGATGCGCTGCAGCCACCAGTTGCCACCTGCGCACCATATCGCAAAGGTCATCGACCAATGGGCCGAAGAGATTGAGACCCTGTCGAACGGAGAAATCGACGTTCAAATCTTTGGTGCCAACAGCCTTGTAGGCGCGCGTGAGAACATTGCATCGGTGGCCAAAGGCAACATTGAATGCGCGTTCTCGATCAACCCGCAATGGGGTAAAACCCTGCCGATCATGAACGTGACACTGAAGCCTTATGCCGTCACTGATCCGGAGACGCTTGCCGCTTGGCCGGATAGCGAAGCGGCTGCGTTTCTGGATCAGAAGCTGCTTGAAAAAGGTGTGCAGAACGCGGTCTGGCTGTTCACAACACGGATGACAGCGTTGACGTCGAAGGGATCGCCGCTGGTCAATCCGGAAGATTTCGAAGGTGTGAAGATAAGGGGCCTGAACCCGGTGGCGGATGAGGGGCTTGTCGCAATGGGGGCCGCGCCTTCAGCGATGTCTGGCTCGAAAGTGTACGAAGCGCTCTCAACTGGAGTGATCGATGCGGGCATGACTGATATCGCCGCCGCCTATTCGCGCAAATATTTTGAAGTCCAGGACCACGTGACGGTGGTCCCGCTGTTTAGTGTATTCTTCCACGGCTACCTTAACCCGGCTTGGTATGATGGTCTGACGGATGCACAGAAGGCCGCAATAGCCGAGGCGGGAGCCAAAGCGGCAGAATGGGCAGTTGCCGCGTCCGAAGAAGCATCTGCCGCTGCACCCGAGCAGCTGGCTGACAATGGCATGAAGGTGCATTTCCAGACGCCTGAGGAAGAAGCTGCCTGGAAAGAGTTAATGGTACCGGCTTTCGACAAATCGTTTGGCGATGCAACCGGTGAGGACGGCGTCAAACTGCTTGAGCTGGTCGGTCAAATTTCGAACTGACATGAAGCAGGATCATGAAATTGACACCTCTGAGGCCTTGCCGGTTTCAGGGGTGGAGCGCGCGGTGCGTCTGGTTACGCTATCTGGGGCAGGTATCGCCGCGTTGCTGGTGCTCGTCGTATTCGGGGTCGTGAGCTACAGCGTCTTCATGCGCTATATCCTTGGCACACCGATCACTTTTTCCGATGAACTCAACGGCTTTATCGTCGTGGCAATGGTTGCCCTCGGAGCGGGAGAGGTCCTTTTGCGCGGCGAACATTTCGGGGTCGACCTGCTGACTGAGCGTGCTGGTCCTCGAACTCAATGGTTGGTCGAGATTTGGGGGATGATAGGTGTGATCCTGGTCGCTGCGGCTATTCTCTACAGCGCGGTGATTATGGTGCAGTTCTCATACGATTTCGGCATCTATTCAGATGGATATCTGAGCGTCCAGATGTGGATTCCGCAAGGCTTTCTACTTATCGGCATGATCATTCTGATCCTTGCGGCGCTTGCTCGCATATTTACGCTTCTGACGGTTCGCCGACTATGATGACGTTTTTGATTTTGGCCGGGCTGATTGTCCTCTTGCTCACCGGGATGCCAATCTTTGCCGGGCTTGGGCTGACGTCGCTGATCATAATGATGCTGACAGAAGGCAACGTGAACAGCGCGGCCGATACGGTTTTTGCCAAACTGAACAACGGCCTTTTGACGGCCATACCGATGTTTGCCTTCATGGCGCACGTGATGATCCGTGCTGGCGTGGTTAAGGATCTTTACGATGCAGCAAATGCGATAGTCGGCCATTTGCGTGGTGGTCTTGGGGTCGCCACGATCCTCTCCTGCACCATTTTCGCAGCCATTTCCGGTTCGTCTGTTGCCACGGCGCTTACTATTGGGTCGGCGGCCATCCCGCAGATGAAGCGCTTCAACTACAGCCCGAGCTATTCCTACGGTGTGATTGCAGCGGGCGGTACGCTCGGGATTTTAATCCCTCCCTCTGGACCTCTTATTCTCTATGCCATCGTAACCGAGGCTTCGATCGGAGCTCTTTTCCTGGCCGGCTTGGTGCCCGGTATCATGATGGCTATCATTTTCGCGATTTGGGCGATGGTCAGCGCCGGGTTTGGGGGCGCAGTAGTTTCCCAACCATTTGCAGGCATGGGCGTCATCTGGGCACGTATGAGGCAATCGATCTGGGCCTTGTTGATGCCACCGGTGGTATTGGGCGGGATCTACCTCGGAATATTTACGGCCACTGAAGCCGCTTCTATTGGCTGCCTATATGCTCTGTTCATCAGCGTAGTGGTTTACCACAATTTTGGTCTGCACGACCTTTGGGTGACCGCGTTTGAGACAGTGCGCACAACGGCGATGCTGTTCATGATCCTCGCTGCTGCGGCGCTGTTTGGTCACGCCGTAACCATCATTCGCCTGCCCATCGAGATCGTCGAACAAGTGACGGCAATCGGCCTCAGCCCCGCCATGTTCGTTGTAGCCGTTATGCTGCTCATTCTGGTACTGGGCATGTTTTTGGAGACCATATCGATCATCCTGATTACGACGCCAATCGTTTTTCCTGTCATGCTGGCATTGGGGATCGACCCGATATGGTACGGCATCCTGCTAATGATCAACCTCGAACTCGCGCTGATCACACCTCCTGTCGGGATGAACCTCTTCGTTATCAAAGGTATTGCGAAAGCCCCTTTGTCGGAGGTCATTCGCGGGGCCTTGCCCTATGCTGCGCTAATGCTACTGGGCCTGATCCTCGTCTTTGCAATCCCACCTTTGTCCACGTGGCTTCCCGAGGCGGCGGGGTTCGGCGGCTAAGAAACGCGTTTTGGAAACACCTTGGGCACTACCCTCCCACGTCTCAACAGAATAGGACCCCGTGGCTAGGGCTTATTTGAGACACTAACCGTATACGTTCTGGGTCAGAAATGCTTGACGTTTGGGTCGGAATTGAATGACGCGATTTACCGATTTATTGAGGTTTTGGCCGTCGATTGAGTCAAAGATCAGTGACGTTCCACAGTGATTGTTGAACGTCACACGAACCTGACCCAACCGTCACAGTTGGACCAGAAACAAGATAGACGTTTGACACTGGAAGGCATCCCAAAAAATTCTCCTATTAGAAATGAGAATAGATCCTGAGCTGCAGATCAGTTGCTGGAGATAGAACTTAGTTCCAACTTTTTTGGGTGACGGTTTGCTGTTTCTCGCGGCCCAAAGGAGACATCCAACCCGCCATATTGATGCTGCGAATGCAGCCCGCTTTGCGGACTTTCGCTGCGTCTATGCGACGGTACCGAATGCAACCGATCAAACCGTAAGATTTTGGTGCTGGAGTACGACTAACCATAAGCACCCATCTAGGACGCGCAGAAACTCGTGTCGATCTTACCGGAGTTGATCCGTTTGACAGGCCCAACATTCCATTGATTATGTGCGCATGACCAAAGCTCAACGACCGCCAAAGCCAAAACCCATTCCTTACACCCCGGAGCCGAACCGCTATGAGCGAATGGTTTATCGGCGATGTGGGCGGTCGGGTATTAAGCTTCCTGTTGTCAGCTTGGGCCTGTGGCATAATTTCGGTGCGGACTCGACGCACGAAAACAAGCGAGCAATGTGTCGGACCGCGTTCGACCATGGGATCACTCATTTTGATCTGGCGAACAACTACGGTCCACCACCCGGATCGGCAGAAGAGGCATTTGGCGAAATCCTAAGAACTGATTTCGCAGGCTGCAGGGATGAATTGATCATTTCCTCCAAAGCAGGCTACGACATGTGGCCGGGACCCTACGGAGAATGGGGGTCGCGCAAGTACATGATCGCGTCCTGTGACCAATCACTCGCGCGCATGGGGCTTGATTACGTTGACATCTTTTATTCCCACCGATTTGACCCCGACACCCCGCTCGAAGAGACGATGGGCGCGTTGGATCATATCGTACGGTCGGGTCGCGCGCTCTACGCAGGTATCTCGAGCTACAACTCCCAACGCACACGCGAGGCGGTGAAGATTCTCAACGACCTTGGTACACCTTGCCTGATTCACCAGCCTTCTTACAATCTGCTCAACCGTTGGGTGGAGCGGGACGGTTTGCTCGATACCCTGAACGATCTTGGGGTGGGATCGATTGCGTTCACGCCGCTGGCACAAGGCGTTCTAACGTCAAAATACCTGCGCGATATTCCGGATGGCAGCCGTGCTACACAAGGGAAGTCGCTACTTGATGGCATGATCAACGAGCGATCTCTGGCAAGTGTGCGTGCTCTGAACGACATGGCTGAGGAGCGCGGGCAAACTCTGGCGCAAATGGCCCTGGCCTGGGTGTTAAGAGGCGGACGCGTAACGACCGCGCTTATTGGTGCGTCCCGGCCCGGTCAGATCGTAGATTGCGCAGGCGTAGTCGATAACCTCGCCTTCAGTGATGAAGAGTTGGCAAGGATCGATGCAATCAGTTCGGAAGAAGATATCAATTTGTGGGCTCGGTCGTCAGAAACAGAATGACCAATCTTAGAAGTGCTAAAACCCAAGACCATTTGGAGCTTGATAATATGGGCGGCTTCAGCTTCTGCAGCTCGGCTAAATAACTATCAAGACTGACTGGCCCAAAAGAGACATTCACCAGCCAATCCGACTGCTGCGGTCGCAGCCCACATTGTCGACATTCATCGACAACGCAGCATCAGTTAAATCATCAACATGCGACTCGCGGACCTTCTAGACTTTTGAATTTCAGAGAGCGCTGTCGCAGCACGTGTTCACATGCGGTAGACACAAAGCGATGTCGATGCTCGCGTTGCCAATTTGGTCATTCAGTACTTCGACTTTTTGAGAATCAAGACTGCACATTCTTTGCAACCGCGATCAATCACACAATCCGGGACAAACCCACCATCTGAGTGTATTTGTCGCCGAACAATTCGGTCCAAAACAATCAACGCAAATCTGTGTCACACCGCTCAAGGTCCAGAACAGCATTGAATTCATTCTCCGGGTCCATCCAGGCAACTAGGATCGCGTCTTCGTCGATGTCGTGTGTCTGGATTTCTACTGGGGTCACATGGATAATGCGCTCATTCCCTAACAATGCGCCGCCAGGGGTTTCTCCGAACACGACGCGGATCATCCGGGACCCTGGAGCAAACATGCGCAGATACGGATCCACGGGCTTGCCCATGTTCAAAACCTCTGCCTTGCTACGAACCCAAGTTTCGCCAGCAATACGCTGCTCAGGAATTCGCAAAGCCGAGAATGCGCCTTCTACAACAGAAGCGACGGCTGCTGACAGCATGACCTACAGCGATGCCCACATGATCGTGGCAGAAGGTAACTTTGTCTTCGCAGCCTACGAGGGTCAGTTCATGAACAAACATTCGGTCTTTTTACGATCTGTTCCGTTTTGAGGACGGCAAGATTGTCGAGCACTGGGACGTGATCCAGGCGATCCTGCCGGCGGACCAGGCCAAAAACGACAGCAATAAATTCTGGTCGGCAGTCCATTTGATCGCCAATCGGCAAAACAGTTTCCCGGCGGCGCAATCGTGGCGCCGGCCCTTACTGGGGGACATCCGCATTTTTAGTTCGGAGGTCAACAGTTCGGTCCTTAGCGAACATTTGTCACTCAGATCTGCAGAGCCGAGAACACAATAGCAAAGCATAAATTCAAATTGGTCATCGACTAATCCGGGCCATAGTATCTTGCACCGCGTAGTATCTTTGAGCGTTGGGCGGATGTGTCCCTAGAAACCGATCACCAGGATCAGGAACTCGCGCAAAGTACAGCGCACCTTTGAGTGGATCATAGCCGGCTTTGTAGGCTATTACCGTGCCTAGTCGATCAGCTTCCAATTCAAAGTTCTTTGAATAGCTGCGCCCGCCAACAAAGGCTCCAAGATCTTGTGCTGCGGCAATGTCATTTGGCCCAGTCCCCGCTATTGTTGCCAGACCCGCCAAGAGCACTGCGCCTGCCGCCGCGTTTTGGGCACGTCGCGCCAAATGCCCTTGTATGTGGTGCGCGGCTTCATGCGCCATAACAAATGCAAGTTCATCGGTATTGCTCACATGCCGCGTCAACGCTTGGGTCATTGTGATAACTGGGCGTCCCGACTTGCTCAAACTCTGATACGCGTTTGAGGGTGCCTTTTTGTTTGGATCAATGCGGATCAAAAAATCGCAATTCACTCCTCGAGTTTGGCGGCGACATTCTCGCTCTGCAACGGGCTCAATTCGAGAGGCGACCTGCCGAAATCTCACTTGTGCCTGCTGAGAACTGACCTGTGCACTCGTGCGACCGGGATTTGGGATAGGTGCCGATGGAGGTGTCACGGTTGAAACGCATCCCGCCAGCAAAAACGCAGCCGATACCAAGACGCTCCGCTTCATAAAAACACCTTTCTACTTTTTTAAGAGCCGAAGTAGAGTTCGTCGTCGTTGATAAATCGACATCCCATCCCGAACCTTAGTGCCAATGTGAGTTGTTATCCAATAACAGAGGATATTGAGCGTAGCCGCATCACGATTCAGTTGCCGAAAAAATGTTCAGCACTGCAAAAGGCATTGAGTCGAACGGCTAGCCAGTTTGCGACCCCGTTACAAACGATCCGAACCGCGTTGATCCCCGCATCAGAGGCCGCATTTCCGCTGCACCACGGACTCATTTCTATCTACGTCGCGGCGAAGGGAATGCTGTGAATGCAGGTGCCGTTCAACGAACGTTTCACGTATGGGATTAATGTCGTGGCTCTCTGCAAGACGCGTTGACGGCAAGTCGCAGCCTTGATCGGACATCTAAAACTGGAGTTTGTGGTTTCCGAGATGCGGACAAAGTGACCTTGCGCACCTTCGATTTGTGCCAGCGCAGCATTTCCTCGCATGTGCGGCAAACAGATTGCAGCTGTGCAGCGGCGTCGCCAGATCGGTCAATCGCTGGCTCAGAATACGCCCAATCCGAAACCGCACTTTCGCGGCAGCCTGATGCTACATCCCGACGCGGATATGCAGCCATCCTTCAATCATCGGGTTCGACTCACATTATGTGCGAACGGGAGCAGCTATTAGAAACCGGACCCGGGCTTTACGTCAAAGCACTAGTTTGAAATATCCACCCACAACCGACTGAAATCGTTTTTGGTCAGACGTTTTCGATCAATCGAGATAACCAGGTTATGTGCGTCTCCAAACAAGAAGCCTGACAGCAAACCAGATGGAAGCTGGATCAACATAACTGATCTGGGTAGGTTTTCGATAAAGGTGTGGCACCACCCATTTGGCTTCCCACCAATCTGAACAGGTTCAACTCGCGACTGTTCTTTCCATTGCTCGAAAAGCAGCGCCCTGGTCTGTGGATCAATGCTAATGGGGGTTTCCCTGTAAATCTGTTGCATCATCAGATTGCGTATTGTGACGTAATCGTCGAAATGACCTCTGGATAGCATCCTGCCCTCGACCAGCCCATCCATCCATGACGGCACTTCGGTCCAGATTCCTTTTTGAAAGTCTTGCGTCGAGGCGTCTTCCAGTTGCTCTTTAAGTTGCGTGATGTGCTCAAGTTTGCCCCTCAACCCGTCCACTCCAGATTGAATTTCGGCCAGTTTTGCTTTGCGACCGGCGACGTCGTCAAATTCCACCAAAGACCGACGAGCCATCTCCAAGTACTTTGTCAAATTCTCCAGAGCATCTTCCAGTGAAGATGGCGGCTTCCCTTTGCCCACGTGATGGCAAATAGACGACGCGTTAGAGCAATACCCTTCGGCATTATATCGTTTGAGAGCGCCTTCAAATAGGTCAAAGCAAAGGCGCGTGTATTCTTCCTGAACCAGACGAACTTTCCTGGCGGCGTCCTCCCATTCCTCTGGGTGATCAGCGCGATATTTCCGATAGCCTGCATAGTTAATACAGCCCTGTTTGGTGACAGGCACATCATTGAATTGCTCTTCAATTTTTCTGATAGTTCGCAAGGTAAGTTCTTTAAACTTCGCGCATTCCTCTCTTTTGTGTTCGCTGTCGGAAAAACTGTGTGAGGCGTCAGCGAGGCTTAGACAGTCTTGCATGCCCAACACGCGTATCAGAGGTTCACTGCGAAAAAGTTTTTCATCCACAGCCAGCTTAAAAAGTAGCTTCAGTTCGTCATATGCCTTAGCCCAGCTGAGTTCCGTGAAGGTCTCTTTGCTATAGCGTTCCGAAAAATAGGTTATCAGCCGCTCATACTCAGCAATCTGTTTCGCGACAGTTGACTTTCGGTCGGCAATCTCATCCTCGGCGCTACGTGCGTTTTCTAACGTCGCCGTCTCCACTTCATGCCTGCCTCTCAGCTGGCGATATGCGACCTCAACCAGCAGCTTCAGTTGATCAAGCGTATGCGGCTTGAGGCGCGGGTCAGCCAGCGGAAGACCCGAAAACAGGTTACGCGCATATTTGGGGGCATTTTCGTCGGTTTCTACTGCGCTTTGATGGCTCACATTCCGTTGTATTGGCCAGGAGGGTAAAGCTGGCATGAACTCAGGATACCTGGATTGCTCCAAGTAGTATGATGACACGTTTTCCCGACTATGGGCTGGTACGGGCGTAGGTGCTGATGGATCATCGACTAGTACGGCCTCAGCCCTGATTTTACTGTCTAAAGTGAGAAAGAATACCAAACTACCGGAACGTGGCCCCAGCCCACCCCAAACTTCGGCAGGAAGCTTTGAACAATCGATTTCACAAAGGTGAAACCGGTTGGACGGAGATGTCGGAGCCTTTGCTTTCAGCTGAGGGATAATCGCGTCACCACCCAGCCATCCCAGTGGTTTAGACCCATCCCCTTCCGAAGGATCTAACGAGGCATGTACAGGTGCTTGATGATGAGGATGATCAGCCTGTTCTTTTGATTTTCTGAACTGGTTGGCTTGGTAGTTTACGAAGCCAGATAAAAATTTTTGCAACTTCAAGTTGAGTCTCTACCGGTGAAATCCCTGTAAAGAGACAATAGACGAGTTCATCCTGATCGAAAGAGGATTTTTGGTGTGAAGCGATCTTGGCTGCCCGACAAAATAGTGTTTTCGAAACACCATGTCTCTGTCGATTCAGCGTATTGAGACCATGAGGATACGTGTTCTGAAATCGCGTCTGGTGGGGAAGGTGTTTTGTGTAGAGGCAGAATTTCGTCTCAAGGCATTGAGAGCCTCCGTTAAGTCAGGCAACTCGTTCCAGAGACTTTTGGGAAGTGCATCTGTTACTGATACTCAGCAAACCTTTCGCGCCAGTATTTTGTTGCGGCAATTGACGAACGAATTGATTGAGGATTGGTGACATCTACATTTCTGGCAGCCATCAAATGTGGAATAAGGGCTAGATTCTCAAATCCTGCAACGACCCCATAGTGGACGAAATGCGGATACGAAGCATCTTCAGCCGCACTCAGAGCTTCCTCGTCATCAAAACCCTCCTCGTCGAAATTCTTTGCATTTTCAGTAAACTCCAATGAGGACGCATACGCTGTCCAAGGGGCAATAAGCGTCGATAAATGCCGAGGTTTGTGCAGAAAGAAGCCGATTAGCACCGAGTGAACATCTTCCGGATCGTCGAAGACTGACCTTGGAATAATCGCATCTTTCAACACAACTTGGCTCCAAGCATCGTCGATAAATTGGTTACCTCTGACAAAGGCTCGACGGGCGATTGCGACCACCGGAATAGTAAGCCAATCACCAACGGATTTGGTCCAACCCGTCTTTGCATAATTCAGGCTGTCAGCTAAATCAGCCTTTGAAACGCAGATACGCCACTCCTCTGGGGAGACGACATTGTTTAGGTAATCTCCTTCCTTGCGGGCCGCAAAAATCTCTCGGGTTTCGCTATTGGTCAGCAAAGCGTGTATTGCTTCCTGAAAGACTGGAAGCGCCGCTTCATAAGCTTTTTCCCAATCGGCGGATCGAAGTTTCATAGAGCTGCTCCAAGACTTTTTATGAACCCCTTATCTACGGCACGCACCTTCATGGGCAATGTTCTTGAGGGGGACTAGCGGATAGTGTGTCGCAATCTGGTGCAGCAGCCTGTCGAGCGAAACCGTGTTGGTAGCGTCCGCTTTGTCCGGAGGCTGTGTGAAAACTCCCTCTGTTTTCCGAGAGATGGTATGCTTTCAGCAATCGGCGCGGAGGCAATCCATGGGGCGGTTTATT
>NZ_JBQFQX010000025.1:0-40900 GCF_056537105.1 Ruegeria sp. CH11 | reverse complement strand
GGTCCCATCATCACCGCACCTCCACTCTCAAAAACGAGTGAATCAGCGACAGGCAAACCAATCAACGGAATTTTTCAACACTATCTCCGCAAAGTCGCCATCACGGATGGCTGGCACAACAAACGCAGCTAAGGTCCGCTTGGTGGTCATCTAAACGAAAAACGCCTGCCATGATGGCAGGCGTTAGCTTGAGAAAAGCTGAGCTTTGAAGCCCATAGAAAGCGCCCAAGGTGCGCTTAGCGGCGGATGCCCAGCTTTTTGATCAGGTCCTGGTAGCGCGCTTCTTCTTTGCCCTTCAGGTAGTCCAGGAGTTTGCGGCGCTGGGCGACCATTTTCAGCAGACCGCGACGACCGTGGTTGTCTTTTTTGTGGGTCTTGAAGTGCTCGGTCAGGGTGGTGATGCGCGAGGTCAGGATGGCAACCTGGACTTCAGGCGAACCAGTGTCGCCGTCCTTGGTTGCGAATTCTTTCATGACGCGTGCTTTTTCAGCGGCAGTAATCGACATCGGGGTCTCCTATAAAGGTTAGAGTTGATGGCGCAGGCCGGGATGTCGTCCAGCACAGGCCCATGGAGAAAACCGCACCGATTCCAATGCGGATGGGCGCGTATAGGCGCTTTTCTACGGAATGGCAAAGGGATTCTTCCCCTCAGCCGGTGGCGGCGAATTGCGCCAGTTGCGCCTCGGTCACCAGTTGGATGTCGGCTGGGCTCAGACCTTCGGCACCCAGCAGGCGCGCGATTTCCTGACCGTCTATCATGACCCGCGTCACCGAGTCCGTCGCGTGCCCGGTTTCGATCTTGATGTCGGGCGCATCGGGTTGATCCCACGTGACCAGCAGTTTGTCCTGACCGACCTGAAAATCCATGATCGTCACCGGGTCCGGATCGTCTTCGGCTGCTGTATCCAGCGCAATATTGTCTTCCCCTTCGCCACCAGTAACAGTGTCCCCCGAACCAGCGAGGATAAAGTCGTCCCCAGCGCCGCCGTTCAGGAAATCCGCAGCGAAGTCGCCGGAATCGTCGGCACCGGTCAGAACATCGTCGCCATCGCCGCCAAAGAGCGTGTCCTCACCCGCCCCTCCTGACAGACGGTCATCGCCGCCGCCGCCCTGCAAGGCGTCATCGCCGTCATCGCCCTGCAAGGAATCGTCGCCCTGACCACCATAAAGCCGGTCGTCGCCTTCGCCACCATGCAGATCGTCATCGCCGAGATGCCCGAAAAGGACATCATCCCCGGCATCCCCTGCCAGCATATCGCCACCGTCTTCACCGTGTAAAATGTCGTGACCTTCGCCGCCGGACATCACGTCGGCACCGCCGCCGCCATACAGGATGTCGTTGCCCGACCCGCTGTCAATCAGATCGTCCCCATCGAACGGGTTGATCAGGTCCTCTCCGCCCATCCCGGCTGGTTCGTTCAGACCTTCGATTACCAGATCGCCGCCGGGCTTCGCGTCGACCTCACCCTCAGACGGCTCTTCGTCCTTCGGGTCGTCAAAGTCGGCCTCGGCGGGTTCGTCGACGTTTTCGCCGTCCTCCAGCAGGTTTCCTGTGGGGATGTCCTCGACCTCGGCCTCTTCAATGCGGTCCTCGTCATCCTCGTCCGGCTCTTCGACGGTGAAAACATCGCTGATCGCGTAGGCCGCACCTCCGACCGCTGCAAGGCTGAATAGGCCAATCAGAAACATGGGAACCCTCCGCAAGCATACCGCTCCGAGTGTGAAACGTCCCATAATGTCAATCGGTTGGTCAAAGCCAACCTGAGTCCGTGGTTAACCTTTTGTCACCAAGGCTCGGGTTGTTGAGTGTAGGCGATGTAAAGCGGGTGCTTTGGGTGACCGTCCTTGGTCAGTCCCAGATGGTGCAGCGGCTGCCCGGTGCCGCGTAGCAGTTGCTCAACTACCGGTCCTCGTTCCAGATGGGCGCCATGAGTGCCCCAGGCCGCGATCACCTGATCAGCCCAAGCGACGCCGTCCAGAATGGCTGCATCGTTGCCGGGTCCGACGGGATCTGCCGCGGCGCGCATCTTGCGCGGATCGGTGTCGCGCCAGGCGAAAATATTAGTGACCTGAAACGCCCCGAACCCCAGCGCACGCGCCCGGCGTTCGCAACGTTCCACTGTCGGGTCATTCTGCACTTCGGTTGCAGTTGAGGGATTCAGCATCACAAACAGAGCCTTGCGTCCGCCCGCGTCCCAGATGCGGGTCAGGCTATAGCGGTATTTCTCGCAATCGGAGTAGACGGCGGTCGAGGGCGCATCGCCCTTGGTATGGGTGCGGGTGATCATGCATTTCGCCTAACACGTGGCTCAGGTGACGAACACCCTGCTGGGATGCAATTCGCCGGATTTATAGATACCCACGGCCACGGCTTTGCCATCCAGCGAGGCCCATGCTTCGTCGCCGTATTCCACGTCTGCGGCCAGAACCATGCCGGGGTTGCCATTGCGCAGTCGGTTTGCACCTTCGGGGGTGCATTTCAACTCGGGCAGATCGGCGAGGCCGGTTTCAAGCGGGTGCAGGTGTTCGTCCAACGCGGTGGTTTTGGCCATCTCGTCGATCTGTTCGATGGACAGGCCATCTTCGGCCTCGAACGGGCCGGACCAGATGCGCCGCAATTCCTTTACGTGGCCGTGGCATCCCAAGGCCGCACCCAGATCGCGCGCGATGGACCGGACATAACCACCTTTGCCACAAGTCATTTCCAGCACCACGTGGTCGTCGTCCGGGCGATCGACCAGGATCAGTTCTTCGACCCACAAAGGTCGGGCGGACAGCTCCACATCCTCGCCATCGCGGGCCAGCTTATAGGCGCGCTGGCCGTCGATCTTCACTGCCGAGAACTTGGGCGGCACCTGCATGATCTCGCCCAGAAACGGGCTGAGCGCCTGTTTGATATCCTCTTCCGACGGGCGCGCATTGCTTTCGGCAATTACTTCGCCTTCGGCATCATCGGTATTGGTGGCCTGTCCCAAACGCACGGTGAAAGTGTAAGCCTTCAGCGCATCGGTGATGTAGGGAACGGTTTTGGTCGCCTCACCCAAGGCCACGGCCAGAACGCCGGTTGCCTCGGGGTCCAGCGTGCCCGCATGGCCCGCCTTTTTTGCGTCCATCGCCCAACGCACCTTGTTGACGACAGCGGTCGAGGTCATGCCCGCGGGCTTGTCCACCACCAGCCAACCGGAAATGTCGCGACCCTTGCGTTTGCGTCCCATCTTGCACCTTGCCCTTTGCTGAGGCGCGCGGGTTAGCGGATCACCCCGCCCCTGTCAATTTGCGGGCAGGTCTTCGACCACGCCAACAATCGGCCCCAACGAGAACCCGACATCGGATCGGTTGTTCGCCCGGTCATACATACGAGAGATATTGCCGTCCAGGAACAGTGCATTCGGGGTTTCCAGCGCGTCGCGGAACAGGCTGCCGAATTCGTGGAAGGTAACATAGTCCTCGGAAATGGCGAACACCGCGCGGGTTCCATCGGCGCTGGTGCCAACACCGTTGCGTACATAAAGCGAGGTCGAATCGGGCAGGAAACGCGGGTGCAACTCGCCATCGATCACCAGCATGGGGCCGGATTGGGTGGCGAAGCGACACACGGGTGCCTGATCGATGTAGTCCAGCGTTTCATACACATCGGCGCGGCCCTCGCGGATGCAGAACACGCCGTTGGGCAGCAGGCCAAAATTGCCGGGGCCGGCGTTGGGGATGACACGCATCTGTTCCGTGCCGTCCTCGACGTAATGGCCGACAGGCGAGCGGTCGTCGTGATACATGCCCGCGTTCATCGCAAAGGCCAGCCGCTTGCCACCCGGCGCAAGCGCCTCATTCACCGACGAGAAATGCCCCAGTAGATCGCCATCTTCGTCGTTGAGGAACAGGCGCAGGTCTTCGGATGCGGCGTCCACCTCGCAGATGGTGAACCGCTTGTCCTCATGGGTTAGCTTTTCGCACGCGACTGCTCCGGCTTGCGCCGCCCAGAGCACCGCGCCCAACGTGGTCAGGGTACGGATCACTCGTCCAGATCGCGGCGCACCGCGTCCTGTTCGAACATGCGGCGGGTATCGTCCAGTCGGTCGAACGTGTCATCCAGTCGGAACCGCAGATCGGGCGAGAATTTCAGGCCGACCTTCTTGCCGACCATGCGCCGCAACTCACCCTTATTGCGGGCGAGCAACTCGATCACGTCCTCCTGCCCTTTGCCGCCCAGAGGCAGCACATAGGCGGTGGCGATCTTCAGATCGGGTGAGGTGCGCACTTCACCTACGGTGATCGACATGCGGTTCAGGTCGGGGTCGTGTACATCTCCGCGCGCCAGTACCTCGGACAGGCTGCGGCGGATCAGTTCGCCGACGCGCAGCTGTCGTTGGGATGGGCCGGGGCCATCGTGGAATTTGTTCTTTGCCATAAACCCCGATCTAAGCGCAAAGCGGGGCTTTGCCAAGCGGGCGCGAACCGGGTAGGAGGCTTTGAGCCGACTACAGCAGGGGAAGAAAGCAATGACCCATATTCCGGGGATCGTCATCACAGGGGCTTCGGGCCGCATGGGGCAGATGCTGATCAAGACCGTGACCGACAGCGATCAGGCGCGTTTGGTTGGTGTGGTTGAACGTAAGGGTCACGACTGGATCGGGCAGGACGTGGGTGAAGCGACGGGCGGTCAGTCACTGGGTGTGACCGTGACCGATGATCCGCTGGAAGCCTTCGCACAGGCGCAGGCGGTGATCGATTTCACCGCACCCGAGGCGACGCTGGAGTTCGCCGCACTGGCTGCTCAAGCGCGCTGTGTGCATGTGATCGGCACCACCGGCATGAGTGACGACCAGATCGCTGCGCTGGAACCGGCCGCGCGCCATGCGGTGATCGTACGGGCGGGCAACATGAGCCTTGGCGTTAACCTGTTGGTTCAACTGACCAAAAAGGTCGCCGCCGCGCTGGATGAAGATTTCGACATCGAAGTGATCGAGGGTCACCACCACCACAAGATCGATGCCCCCTCGGGAACGGCGCTGATGCTGGGTGAAGCAGCCGCCGAAGGGCGCGGAGTCAATCTGGCAGACGTGTCCGACCGCGCCCGCGACGGCATCACCGGCGCGCGCAAACGGGGAGACATTGGATTCCACGCCATTCGCGGTGGCGACATCGTCGGTGAACACGACGTCCTGTTCGCCGCGCCCGGCGAGCGCATCGTCCTGCGCCATCTGGCCACTGACCGCGCCATCTTTGCCCGTGGCGCGCTGAAAGCGGCGTTGTGGGGTCAGGGCAAGGCCCCCGGGCAGTATGACATGGTCGACGTGCTGGGGCTTTAGTCACTTAGCGGAACGCGGCCAATCCGGGTGGTTCAGATCCTTCCTGTTGTGCCGTGGCAAAGAGTATCCCAAGCCGCTGATCCCATGTCGGGAATTGGCCAGTAAGCGCATAGGTCAGGCGTTCAGCCCCGATGGAGATCCCCAACGGTGCTGCCTCGCCGCCGATCACGATCTCTCCGATCTCGGTCCAGTTAGGGGACGGAGGATAGGCCTTGGGCGCAGGTTCATCCGTGTCCCCAATGCGAAAATAGACGCCCATGGTCACGATGTAGTCGTCGCCGAACGGATCGGGAAAGAAAAAGCCCGAGGCATCGCGGGCGGCCAGCGCCTCGGCCTCATCGCGCAACATAACCTTTTCGACGAAGGGCAGACCCATCTCATCCAGAACCGGTCGCATACCTTCGGATTGTGGCACGCTGACAAAGGCGATGCGGGACGGGTCGAGGCCGAACCCTTCGGTCAGCAGGCGCATCATCAGACGGGTCGTGGTCTGACCGTCAGTCACCGCAGGATGGCATCCGACTTCATGGAACAAGGGCAACACATCTGCGCGTGATTTCTCGCCGACATCAGCAACCCTTGCCAACGGCTGGATCACAAAGGCGTTCGAGGGCAGGGCTGATTGGTCGAAATCGTGCCGCAACCCGCCATTATAGTCTTCGTTACCGGACACAATTGATAGTGGCTGGGCTTCGGCAAACCCAAGCTCGGCAAACGTGGTTCTGAGGCGGGCAAGTGCCTCGGCTAGGGCTTGTTCGAACGACTCGTTCTGGCCTGTCGCAGCAATTGTCAATCGCGGCAGCATCGATCCGACCGTCGCTGCCGTCCCCAATTGCACGACTCTACGCCTGTTCAATCCCATCTGAGGCCTCCCGTACCCATTGGACTCGGTCCGAGATTAACACAGATGCCTCAGATAAGGGTTAAGGCTTTCTGAAGACACGCCGCTCGGAACGGCGGCGCGCGTGTTTACAGATCCTTGATCTTGTCCGCCCGCAGCGGACAGGCGAGATAGACACCGAATTCCTGGCCTATGTCGGCACTGACGCGGGCATGAACCTTTCCCTGACGGTCAAGAAAACGCTGGTAGTCTTCAACCGGAAAGATCCCCTCGTGCCAGATGCCGGGATGGATATAGAGACCGCGCGAGCCGTCACACCAGAACGCAACGACCTTGTCCGGTGTCAGATTGTCTCCGGGCAGGGCAACAGGGACGATGAAGGGCCTGTTGTCCAGCGGCCAGAACATCTGTCCGCCATCTGGGTGATAGTTCATGTGCCACAGCAGCACCTGATCGCGGGGCGCGGTTTGGCGGTCGGTCTGTGCCAGCTGCGGATCTACGGACCAGCCCAGAACATAGTGACCTTTGACCGCCTCGTTCTCACCGTAAAGCACATCGCCTTGCCAGTCGCATTTAAACGTACCCTCAACCCAGCCGCCTTCGTCACCGGTGCCCTCATCAATCGGTCGCCAACCCTGTTGCGGCCAGCGCACGATCTCAATCTCAAAACTGTCGGGGTCATCGACCAGACAGCCATAGCCTTTGACCGACTCGTCGGTCGCACGGATCAGAGGAACCTCATGCCAGGGCAGTGACGGTTTCGAACGGGCCTCGAAGATATATTCAGGCGCGGTCATGACGCCCCCAGATGTCTGTCAACCATACGCTGCACCATCGGGGCGAAATGGATAAAGTCGGGCGTTTCCATATCGGCGCGCTTGCCGGCCTCGTCCAGATAACGCACCTGGATGATCTCTTTCAGGTTCGGATTGGCTTCAAACTCGGCCACTTCCTCGGCACTCATCGGACCGCCCTGCAACTCCAGCGTATGCACCGAGGCAGCGGACAGGCGGTTGAAATACTCCGGCTTGGTGGCGCAGAGATAGCGCTTGGCCGCAACGTGATAGCGGCAGCAATCGGTGATGACCGAGGGGAAGAACTGTTCCAGCACCTCTGCGCCCGCATCCTCGTGATGGCGGTCTTCCGTGTCGTCGGGGTGATAGGTGCCGAACTCAGAGGTAAAGTGACCGATATCATGCAGCAGCGCGCCGACGATGATCTCTTCAGGCTGGCCGTTCTGCTCGGCGATGGTGGCACCTTGCAGCATATGTTCGGCCATGGTGACAGGTTCGCCCAGATATTCCTCTCCGCCGCGACGGTCGAATATGTCGCCAATGAAGGCCACGATGTTATCCCGGTTCAGGGTCGAAAAATCGGGTTTCATTCGGCGGCCTCCGGCTGTGCCATTTCCATCGCCGCCAGTGTCGACAGCAAACCATCCTTGTCGGCGTAACAGCCTTGCAACCAACGTGAACCCGCGCCCGAATATCCCAGGCGCGCATGCAGAACGCGGGTGTTGTCGACGATAAAGCTCTCGCCCGGTTCCAGCTTGAACGATACGCCCATTGCCGGGTCATCGATGATCTCGGCCAGTTGGCGGTAGGCCGCGTAGTAGGCCTGCATCTTGTCGAACGGGATATCGACTAGCGGCGCAGTCGAGCGGTTGTTGAAGCGGATGCCAATCAGCTCACCATCCGGCGACAGTTCGATCATCGGGCGGCGTGCGCGCAGGCAGACCCCATCGGATCCCTTGTATTCGAACCGCGCTGGGTAGCCTGCAAGCAGGGCAAAGCCTTCGGGGTTCTGATCGCGCAGCTTTTCGGCGGCGCGAAAGCCGTCAACCACGATCGAATCGCCGCCTTCGGCACTGTTTTCCAGGCAGTAGAGGATTTGCAGCGTCGGCACAGGGTCGCGATAGGGATTGTCGGTATGGGCCTGCAACCCAAGACCGGTAAAGGCGAGGTTGGTCGGGTTCACCTCGGTCCGGACTTCGAAATAGGGGCCATAGTTGGTTTCGCGGACATAGCCGAACAGATCAGCCACCTTCAGCAGCGATTCCGGTTCGGTGGGGCCACCCGTCAGTTTGGCAAAGCCATATTCGGCCACAGCGGCCAGCCAATCGAGTTTGGCGGCGGGGTTGGCGTGGACCGCACCCCAATCGCCGCAGGGCGCATCAATGCCGCGTTCCCAGGTGGTGATTCCGGGGCCGACGCGGCCCTGCTTGCCGCCCTGTTCACGGTCGTAGGCGTGGTCGTTCAGCCAATCGGCGGGGAAGGTGACGGTCTTGTCTTCCGGCTGGAAGGTCACGCTCAAACCGCTGGCCACAACCTGCGCCGCGCTGATTGAAGTGTCGGCAGGAATGTCGCCGATGGTAATCAATCGCTGACCATTGCCCGGAGCGCGCGTCTCGGGGTCCAACGCGTTGTCTCGCAGCCAGATGGCGTGAAATCGACAGGTTGATCCGTCTGCAAACTCGACCGTGACAACCGAAGGATCAAAGGTGGCTTTGCGCAGCATGGGGATCTCCTGTTCAGCGCGGGCTCTGCTTGAGGACATACGCGCCGCGTGGCATTATCACAATTAATCCTTCTTTCTGCTTAGGGCTGGAAAAACTAATGGCTAAGAAAAAGATCGGATTGCCGCCGTTGGACTGGCTGCGCGTGTTCGAAGCCGCCGGCCGGCTCGGCGGTTTTTCGGCAGCAGCACGCGAGTTTGGGCTTACCCAGGCGGCGGTCAGTCAAAGAATTGGCAATCTCGAAGCATGGCTGGGCCGAACATTGTTCGTGCGAGAGGCGCGGGGCGTGTCGCTGACGGTCGAGGGGGAAAGCTATTTGCCGCTGGTGCAGGACAGTCTTAAGGCGCTGGAGCGCAACACCGAGGACCTGTTCGGCAAGTCCCCGCGTGAATTGCGCGTTGCCGGGCTGTCGTCGAACATCCACGCGCTGGTCCTGCCGGGTTTGGCGCGGTTCCAGCAGATGCGGCCCAAGGTGCGCGTGATGACAGATTCGGTGGCGCGGCGTTCGTCACTGGATGAAGAGCGCACCTGGCTGCAAATCCGCTATGGGCGTGGTGTCTGGCCAGGACGGGATGCCGCGTTGATTGCACGGGAAGTGTTGGTTCCGATGGCCGCGCCCGGAGTGGTCTGGGGCGAACCGCTGATCGATCTACGCGGCGAGCGGCCGGGATGGAGCGAATGGGCCGGGAAATCAGCTAAGGCGGACTTGCCGCCGTCTCGGGTCAGTTTCGATTCGATGGAACACGCTATTTCTGCAGCCCGGCAGGGATTGGGCGTGGCACTGGGGTCGATGCCTCTGGCTGCGGGTGAATTGTCAGCGGGACGGTTGCGCAGGCTGGACCTGCCGGAATTGCAGACCAAGGATGGCTATTGGCTGACCTGGCCCGAAGATCGCGCCCAGTCAAAAAAGCAGCGTACGCTGATCGATGATTTTCTGGCGGCGTTACAGGGCTGACTGTCAGAAATCGATTGCGATGCCCTTTTTCTCCCAATCGCCATAGCGTGCGGGATCGGGGCCGTCGCGCCCACCCAGCTCTTTTGGGCGGGCTTTTGCCTCAGCCTCGGCCTTGCGGCGACGTTCGTCAGCTTCGGCAAGTGCACGTTGGGCAGCAGGCGGCAGGTCTTTGCGGTCGTCGCTCATGACATCGGGTTCCTTTCCGGGCACAGGCTTGATATACGCCCGCGTCCGCCTTTGGCAATGCGGACCAAAGTCACAGGAAAGGCGAAGCTCATGTCCGACAGCGCAATAGCGGCCCGTCGCAGCGCGATTTATCTGCTGGATCAGATTCTGGGCGAGGGGCGGTTGCTGTCCGAATGCCTGTCCGCTGGTGCGCTGGACCGGCTTGACCGCGAGGATCGCGCGCGCGCGCAGCGCCTGACGCTGGAAACCCTGCGCGGGCTGGAGCGTGCGGATCGCCTGCTGGACAATCATCTGAACCGCACACCTGCGCTGACTGTTCACAATGCGCTGCGTGTTGGCGCAGTCGAACTATGTCAGGGCGAAGCCGCGCATGGTGTGGTCAATTCGATGGTGGATATCGTCGGGCGTTCGCGCAAACATGGTCGGCTCAAGGGGCTGGTGAACGCTGTACTGCGCAAGGTCGCGGCCGAAGGGCCGGACGCCTGGCCCAAGATGCGGGTGCCGCGCCTGCCCGAATGGCTGCGTGATCCGTTGGTGATGGCCTGGGGGGCCGAGCCTGTGTCCGGTATGGAACGCGCGCATTTTGCGGGCGCGCCGCTGGATGTGACAGTCAAATCGGGTGGCCAATCCCCCGAGGGGCAGACCTTGCCGACCGGGTCCATCAGGTTGACGGATGCGGGGCAGGTTTCGGCCTTGCCGGGCTTTGACGCCGGCGACTGGTGGGTTCAGGACGCCGCTGCTGCTTTGCCCGTGCGGGTGCTTGCACCGAAGTCGGGCGAGAAGGTGCTGGACCTATGCGCGGCCCCCGGTGGCAAGACCCTGCAACTGGCCGCCGCCGGGGCCGAGACCACGGCGCTCGACATCTCGGAAAACCGACTGGAGCGGGTGCGCGTGAACCTTGCCCGTACTGGCTTGACGGCAAACGTGGTCGCTGGCGACGCTTTGGAACATCAGGGCCAATACGACGCCATACTGCTGGACGCGCCCTGTTCGGCCACGGGCACCATCCGTCGCCACCCGGATTTGCCCTTTGCCAAGGACGGATCCGAGTTCGGCGGATTGATCGACTTGCAGGCGCGCATGCTGGCCCATGCCTGGACCCTGCTGAAACCTGGCGGGCGTCTGGTCTATTGCACCTGTTCTCTGTTGCCGGATGAGGGCGAAGTTCAGATAGAAGACGCGCTGGAGCAGCATCCTGACATGCGCGTGGATCGCGCGGCTTTGGAAATCGACGGCGTCGATCCTGCGTGGATCAGCGAAGAGGGCGGTTTGCGCCTGCGCCCGGACTATTGGCCCGACACGGGCGGTATGGACGGCTTCTATATCGCCCGTCTCAACAAATCGTCCTGAGCGCACGCTTTTCGATGACTTGACCTTCGGACCCGTCTATCGTTGGTTCAAGCGCCAGCAGAGCGTCAGGGGCAGAGTAACAAGCGGCATGTCACAGTCAGACACCATGGCACACCGGTGGGCCCGGTTTCAGAACCGGCTTTATGCGCGGCTCAGCCAGCGGCGTCGGGCGGTGTCCGGGTTTGTCGGTCAACCCGAACCGCGCACGGTAGGCGCGTTTGCGCGCGGACGGCAACTGGTTGCAGGCAACCTTCTGTTTGCCGGCTATCTGGTCGAGGCTGAAGACACTGATCTGTGGGATGTCGCCGCCCCCAGTGCCGAGTTTGATGACGAGCGCCACGGCTTTGCCTGGCTGGACGATCTGGCCGCTGTTGGCGACATGCGTGCGCGGGAAAAGGCGCAGCGTTGGGTCTGGGGCTGGATCGAGGCGCATGGCTCTGGTCGCGGCCCGGGCTGGGCTCCGGATTTGACCGGTCGGCGCGTCATGCGCTGGATCAACCACGCCCTGTTTCTGCTGCGCGGTGTCGATGAGGCGCAGAGCAAGCTGTTCTTCCGGTCGCTGTCGCAACAAACGTGGTTCCTGTCAAAACGCTGGTCTGCCGCCACACCGGGCCTGCCCCGGTTCGAAGCTCTGGCTGGGCTGGTGCAGGCAGGTCTGGCGCTTGAGGGGCTCGAACAGATGGCCGACCCGGCGCTACGCGCCATAGCCCGCGAATGCGACAAACAGGTGAGTGCCGAGGGCGGCATTCCAACCCGCAACCCTGAAGAACTGCTCGAGGTCTTCACGCTCTTGTCCTGGACCTCTGCCGCGCTCAGCGAGGTTGGTCGGGGTACCCCAGCCGCTCAGACCGAGGCGATCAAGCGCATGGCCCCGACCCTGCGTAATCTGCGTCATGCGGATGGAGCGCTTGCGCGATTTCACGGTGGCGGGCGTGGCGTCGACGGGCGGCTGGACCAGGCGCTGGCCCAAAGCGGGGTGAAACCGCAGCCGGTTTCGGGCCTTTCGATGGGGTTCGCCCGCCTGACCGCCGCGCGCAGCACCGTGATCGTCGATGCCAGCACCCCACCGTCGGGCGCGGCCTCTTATAACGCACACGCCTCGACCGCGGCGTTCGAACTGACATCCGGGCGGCGCCCTTTGGTCGTCAACTGCGGATCTGGCGACAGTTTCGGCGCGGATTGGCGCCGCGCCGGACGGGCCACTCCGTCACATTCGACCCTGAGTGTTGAAGGCTATTCCAGCGCCCGGCTGTCCGAGCCTTCACGCGGGGCCACGCGGCAAGCCCTGATCGACGGCCCCCAGAGTGTTCCCACCGACAGCGAGGAAGCCTTTGAGGGGCGGCGGTTCATGGTGGGGCATGACGGATATACCAAGGTTTTTGGCCTGACCCATGCGCGTACGCTTGAGCTGCGCTTTGACGGGCGCGAACTGATAGGAGAGGATATTCTGCTGACATCGACCGATAAGGCGAAGCGGCAGTTTGACAAGGCGATGGACGCCTCGGGACTGAAGGGTATCGGTTTCGATATCCGATTTCACCTGCATCCTGACGTCGATGCAGCACTGGATCTGGGGGGCGCGGCGGTGTCGATGGCGCTCAAAAGTGGCGAGATCTGGGTTTTCCGCCATGACAACATCGGAAAGTTGTCAGTCGAACCAAGCGTTTACCTGGAAAAAGGCCGTCTGAAGCCACGCGCGACAAAACAGATCGTTCTATCTGGCCGCGCAATAGAGTATGCGACGCGCATCCGGTGGACGCTCAGCAAGGCTCAGGATACAGCCTATGCCGTGCGCGATCTGCACCGGGACGAGCCAGAATTCGACTGACGCCAAAAGGACCTTTGGACCCATGACCGATCTTCACCCCGTGCGCCGCGCGTTGCTTTCCGTTTCCGACAAGACCGGATTGACCGAGCTGGGAAAGGCGCTGGCCGAGCGCGGGGTCGAGTTGTTGTCGACCGGCGGCACCGCGAAGGCGCTGCGCGACGCGGGGCTTGAGGTCAAGGACGTCAGCGAGATCACCGGCTTCCCCGAGATGATGGATGGCCGGGTCAAGACCCTGCACCCGATGGTGCATGGCGGGTTGCTGGCCCTGCGCGACAACGAAAGCCACGTGGCTGCGATGAACGAACATGGCATTGGCGCGATCGATCTGCTGGTGGTGAACCTTTACCCGTTTGAGGCGACCGTTGCCAAAGGCGCTGACTACGACACTTGCATCGAGAACATCGATATCGGCGGCCCCGCGATGATCCGCGCAGCGTCCAAGAACCATGCCTTTGTCAACGTTGTGGTGGACGTTCAGGACTACGACGCGCTGCTGTCCGAGCTTGAAGCGAATGAGGGCCAGACCTCTTACGCGTTCCGTCAGCGTTTGGCTCAGACAGCCTATGCGCGTACGGCGGCCTATGACGCAGCTGTGTCGAACTGGATGGCTGATGCGCTGGCAACCGAAGCCCCGCGGCGCCGCGCCTTTGCCGGAGAGTTGAAACAAACCCTGCGCTATGGTGAGAACAGCCATCAGCAGGCGGCGTTCTACGTCGATGGATCGGGCCGCCCCGGCGTGGCGACCGCAGTTCAGCATCAGGGCAAGGAACTGAGCTACAACAACATCAACGACACCGACGCAGCATTTGAGCTGGCGGCGGAGTTCGACCCGAAAGATGGCGCCGCCTGCGCCATCATCAAACACGCCAATCCCTGCGGCGTGGCAAAGGGGGCGACTCTGCTAGAGGCCTACAAGGCTGCGTTCGACTGTGACAGGACCTCGGCCTTTGGGGGCATCGTGGCGTTGAATCAGCCTCTGGATGCAGAAACCGCGCAGGAGATCACCGGTATCTTTACCGAGGTTGTCATCGCTCCGGGTGCGTCGGATGAGGCCAAGGCGATCTTTGCTGCCAAGAAAAACCTGCGTCTGCTGACGACCGAGGGCCTGCCGGATGTGACTGCGGGTGGTAAAACCGTCCGGCAAGTGGCGGGTGGTTTGCTGGTGCAGGACAAGGACAATGGCTTTGTCGGCATGGATGATTTGAAAGTCGTGACCAAGAAGGCCCCGACCGAAGACCAGATGCGCGACCTGCTGTTTGCCTGGAAAGTCGCCAAACATGTCAAGTCCAACGCCATTGTCTACGTCAAGGACGGCGCAACCGTTGGTGTCGGCGCTGGCCAGATGAGCCGCGTGGATTCAGCCCTGATCGCGGCCAAAAAGGCCGAGCGCATGGCAGATGTGCTGGGCCTGCTGCAGCCGCTGACGATCGGTTCGGCTGTGGCATCCGATGCGTTCTTCCCATTCCCGGACGGATTGATGGAGGCGGCGCAAGCCGGGGCCACCTGTGTCATCCAGCCGGGCGGTTCGATGCGGGATGACGAGGTGATCGCGGCGGCGGATGAGGCCGGTTTGGCGATGGTCTTCACCGGCATGCGGCATTTCCGGCACTGATGCGGTCTCCTCTGTTACTCTGGGCCGGGCTGGCCGCGTTTCTGATCGACCAGATCAGCAAATATCTGGTCGTTCACGTGATGCGGGTGGCCGAGGGCAATATCGACGTTCTGCCGCCACTCTTGGTGTTCAAATACGGCGAGAATCGCGGCATCAACTTCGGCCTGTTCCAGGGCAACACCGAGGCCACGCGTTGGGTGCTGATCGGTATATCTCTGGCCATCTGCGTCGGCGTTCTGATCTGGCTTGGCCGGAATACGCCGACCAGGTTCATGCAGATCTGCGGTGGGCTGCTGATCGGCGGTGCGCTGGGAAACGTCGTCGATCGGGTACTTTACGGCTATGTTCTGGATTTCCTGAACATGTCCTGCTGCGGCATCAACAATCCGTTTGTGTTCAACCTGGCAGATGTGTTCATATTTGCTGGGGCCATCGGGCTGGTGCTGTTTGACGGTAAAAAGCCCTCGTGACCTGCTCGTTTATATGCGATAAAAGCGCCTGAAACTGGCCGGAGATACCCATGCGCATGCCGCACGCCATCCTTGTCCTGACGCTTGCAGCCGTTGCGGTTGCGGGCTGTTCCAAGCGTAGCCTGCGGGATTTGCAGCCACCGGGACAGGGTCCGGATGAGTTTTCGGTGTTGCCGGTCAAACCGCTGACGCAGCCCAAGGACTATGCCTTTTTGCCTGCGCCAACACCGGGCGGAGGCAATCTGACCGATCCGACGCCAAAGGCGGACGCGGTTGTGGCCTTGGGTGGCAGCGAGACGGCACTGAATCCGAACACGGCAATCCCGTCCACGGATGCAGCGCTGGTCACGGCCTCAAGCCGATATGGCGTTCCGGCCAATACGCGGCAGGTGGTGGAACAGGACGATGCCGATTTCCGCAAGCGGCGCGGTCGCTGGACAAGCCTGCGACTGTTCCCGGTTGACCGTTACGCGCAGGTCTACGAGCGTCAGTCGATCGACCCATATGCTGCAACCGACGCGGCCCGGCAGCGGGGCTTGGAAACGCCGTCGTCTCCGCCAAGTGAATAATTCTTAACTTTCCGTCATCGCCCTTGAACACGGGCCGTTCCACCGTAGTTTGAGACCTGAAACGAAACGGAGGACGCCCCATGGTTCGGGCTCTTGCATTGTCGGCTGCCCTGTTTGCGACCCCGCTGATGGCCAGCGAAGGCCACGAAGCCGTCACAACCTTCACTCTGGACAACGGCATGGACGTCGTGGTGATCGAAGATCACCGCGCGCCGGTCGTGCAGCATATGGTCTGGTATCGCGCAGGCTCGGCGGACGAACCCATCGGATCATCCGGCGTGGCGCATTTTCTGGAGCATCTGTTGTTCAAGGGCACGGATACGCTGGCCCCGGGCGAATTCTCGGCCACGGTCGCGGCCAATGGCGGCAATGACAACGCCTTCACCTCGTATGACTACACGGCCTATTTCCAGCGCGTTGCTGCGGACCGGCTTGAATTGATGATGCGGATGGAAGCGGATCGGATGCGCAACATCCGGTTGAGCGAGACTGACATTGCGACCGAGCGTGACGTGATCCTCGAAGAACGTAACCAGCGCACCGAAAACAATCCCCGCGCGCTGTTTGGCGAGCAGATGAGTGCGGCGCAATATCTCAATCACCGCTACGGCGTACCGATCATTGGCTGGAAGCACGAAATGGAAGAGCTGGATATGGACGACGCGCTGTCCTTCTACCAGACCCACTATGCGCCCAATAATGCCATTCTGGTGGTCACCGGCGATGTCGAGCCGGATGCCGTCAAGGCGCTGGCCGAGCAATATTATGGCGTCATCCCTGCAAACCCCGGCCTGCCCGAACGGGTGCGTTCGCAAGAGCCTTCGCAAACGGCGGAACGCCGCCTGACCTACAAGGACCCGCGCGTGTCGCAGCCTTATGTGCAACGCAGCTATCTGGCCCCGGAACGCGACGCGGGCGCGCAGGAAAAGGCGGCCGCGCTGTATCTGCTGGCCGAGTTGCTGGGCGGCAGCACAACCTCGTATTTGAACGAAAAGTTGCAATTCGAACAGCAGATGGTGGTTTATACAGGGGCGTTCTATCGCGGCGTGTCGCTGGATGACACAACCTTTGATCTGATCGTGGTGCCCGCCGAAGGTGTGTCGCTGCAAGAGGCCGAGGACGCGATGGATCAGGTGGTTGCCGAGTTCATCGCCGAAGGTGTGAACGCAGAAGATCTGGACCGGATCAAGATGCAGTTGCGTGCCGCGCAGACTTATGCGCGCGACAATGTGGACGGGATCGGCAACCGCTATGGCCGCGCCCTGACCAGCGGCCTGACGGTTGAAGATGTGCAAGCCTGGCCCGATATTCTGCAGGCCGTCACCGGCGAGGAAATCATCGCCGCCGCTCGCGAAGTGTTGCGGCCCGAGGCATCGGTCACCGGCTGGCTGATGCGTGACGACGAGGTGACACAATGAAACGGATTTTCGCGACTCTAATCGCCTTTGTCATCGCCCTGCCAGCCTGGGCTGAAATCGAGATTGAAGAGGTCACCTCACCCGGTGGCATCACCGCTTGGTTGGTCGAGGACCACTCGATCCCGTTCACCGCGCTGGAGCTGCGCTTTCGCGGCGGCACATCGCTTGATGACCCGGATAAACGCGGGGCTGTCTACCTGATGAGCGGACTAATCGAAGAAGGCGCAGGTGACTTGGACGCCCGCACCTATGCGCGTGAACTCGAATCTCTGGCGGCCTCGTTCCGCTACAATGCATCGGATGACTCGGTGTCGGTTTCGGCGCAGTTCCTGACCGAAAATCGGGATCAGGTGATCGACCTGCTGCGGACGACCCTGCATAAGCCCCGGTTCGATCAGGACGCAGTCGACCGCGTCAGGGCGCAGGTTCTATCTGGCCTGCGGTCCGATCAGACCGATCCCAACGACATCGCCGGGCGCAGTTTTGCGCAGATGGCGTATGGCGATCACCCCTATGGGAGCGAAGGCAAGGGCACGATTGAAAGTGTCAGCGCGCTGACCCGGGATGACGTGGTTGCCGCTTACGACAGTGTTTTCGCCAAGGATCGGCTCTACGTCGGCGCTGTGGGTGATATCACGGCCGAAGAGCTTGGCGTATTGCTGGACACGCTTCTGGCCGATCTGCCGGAAACCGGCAAGCCCATCCCGGGGCGTGCAGATGTGACCATCCCCGGCGGCGTCAGCGTGGTCGAATTCGATACCCCGCAATCGGTCGCCTTGTTTGGCCATGCAGGTATTGATCGCGACGACGAAGATTTCTTTCCGGCCTTTCTGCTGAACCACATTCTGGGCGGAGGCGGGTTCGAAAGCCGCCTGATGCAGGAAGTGCGCGAAAAACGCGGCCTGACCTACGGTGTGGCGACCTATCTGGTCCCCAAGGATCTGGCCTCGGTTTATCTCGGTTCGGTCTCGTCCGCTAATGATCGCATTGCCGAAGCGGTCGAGGTGATCCGTGCCGAATGGGCTCGCGCTGCCCAAGACGGCGTGACCCAGAAAGAACTGGATGACGCAAAGACCTATCTGACCGGTGCGTACCCGCTGCGCTTTGACGGCAACGGCCAGATTGCAGGAATCATGGTGGGGATGCAGATGCAGGGTCTGCCGATCGACTACATCGCCACCCGCAACGACAAGGTGAACGCGGTGACGCTGGAAGATGTGAACCGGGTAGCGGGTGAGTTGCTCAACCCTGAGGGGCTTCATTTCACAATCGTCGGCAAACCGGAAGGGCTGGACGGCTGACGTCGTCCGTCTACGCCTACCAAACAGCTTGTTCGTTCTTTTTTGAGTGATTTTTCTTGGATTTAACACCAATGAGTGATGCAGTCCGCTGGCGGACGCAATAAGTACGCGACCCCTTTCTCACCGTTTGAAAGGCGCAGCACCAGACACAGGATCGGCGATTCTCCGCCTTAAGTAACCGTTAACTCGTCTTGGCCATACTTTGGCCAGAAATGTCGAGAAATATGTGTTAGTCGGAAGAGAAGGCAGGATTCAGCAGATCAACTTCTCTTGTGACAAGGCTTGGGACGGATAGTGGCGCCATGATAGTTGCGATAATGGGATTGGGAACACTTGCAGGGCTGTTAACCTTTTCTGCAGCGTTGATCCTCGGTCAATCCCTGCTCAGCGCGTTTACACTTTATGTGGCAGCCGGCATGCTGACGTCGCTTTTGGTTGCGGCAGGCCTCTATTTCAGAAATTCCTAGGTTACGTGAGCCGGAAATAAGCCCAGCGACTGACAAGTTCAGCCTCCAGGCCAATCCCTGCGCCCTCACCTAAGATTTGTCCTTTTTAGCTGCGCGCAACATCTGTCCCATCATCTGACTGAACTTGCCCGAGCCTCGCTGATACAGCGCCCCATCCACGGACAGCACCGTGCCACTGATATAGCTGGCCAGATCAGAACTGAGAAACAGACAGGCATTTGCGACATCCTGCGGTTGCCCCCAGCGCCCCAGCGGGACATCGGACCGGATCTCTTCATGTGCATTTTCCGTGGGGGCCAGACGTCTGGCCCCTTCGGTGCCTTCGATGAACCCCGGCACGACCGAGTTCACACGAATGCCCTCGATCCCCCATTCCATCGAAAGTGCACGGGTGATCTGATCGACTCCGGCCTTTGCGGCGCAAACATGGGCCTGACCTTCATAAGGCAGGAATGCCTGCGGTGCCGAGATGTTGATGATGCTACCGCCCGGGCGCTTGAGATAGGGATAGGCGCCTTTCAGCACGTGAACCGTACCCATCAGGTCGATGTCCACCACCGTCTTGAACGCGTTCACGGACATCTCGGACATCAGCGCCGGGAAGTTTCCCGCCGCGCCCGAGACCAGCACGTCAAATTCGCCGTATACGTCGTGGAACTGTTTCAAACCCGCTGCGACCGCCTCGGGGTCGCGCACATCAAAGGCCGCACCAATGGCGTCCTTTGCACCCGCCTCTTTCAGCGCCGCAACGGTGTCATCGACCTTTTCCTGTGATCGGCTGGCGACCGCCAGCTTGGCACTCGAGGCCGCAAAAGCCTCGGCAATGCCGCGATTGATACCGCTGGTGCCGCCAATGACGATGACGGTTTTTCCAGAAAAATCCATGTAGGCCTCCCTGATGCGGGAGCCCTACTCGCCGTAGGGCACCCAGATATTTTTCACTTCGGTCGCAGCCTGAAGGAAGCGGCGGGAATGGTCCATGCTCCAGTCAAATGCCGTCGCGTTATTCACCCAGGTCCGTTTCAGGTTCCCGGCTGACACAGCCTCGATCTCTTTCGACAGGTCAGTGGACGAGAACGACCAGACCGCATCGACATTCAGGTGCGAGGCCAGTGGTTTCGCCAGTTCCGCGTGGCTGCCGGTCAGGATGTTGACCACACCAGCGGGCACGTCCGAGGTTTCGAGTATCTGGTAGAAATCGGTTGCCGCCAGCGGATAGGGCTCTGACGCCACCAGAACCGCCCGGTTGCCCATCGCAATTGCCGGAGCCATGGCCGAGACCAGACCCAGCAAAGGGGCCTCATCCGCACACAGCGCGCCGATGACTCCAACCGGCTCCTTCATGGCAATCGCCACGCCCCGGATCGGAACGCCGTGCACCTGACCGTCATATTTATCGGCCCAGGCGGCGGCAGTGAAAAGGCGCTGGATCGCAGCCTCGACCTCTTTCGCGCCGTCCTTTTTGCCGGTCATCGCGTCGATACGTTCAGCGAACTCTCCGGCACGAGCCGAGAGGTTTTCGCCAATGTAGTAAAGAATCTGCGCCCGAAGATGACCGGTGGTTTTGGACCAGCCTTTGGCCCCAGCTGCGGCTTCAACTGCGTTGCGGACGTCCTTGCGGTTGGCAACGCCCACTTGCCCCAGCAGGCCGGACTTGCCCCAGACGGGTTGGGAATAGCCGCCATCAGGCCGTGCCTGTTTGCCGCCGACATACATCTTGGCGGTGCGATCGATAGGATCGACCGGGGCACCTTCGCCCATCACCGCCTCAACCTTCGCCAGCGATTTGGCCTTGCCCTTGGGCTTGGTATAGGCCGACAGACCTTCCCAGCCGCCTTCACGACCAAAGCCGCTTTCGCGCACGCCGCCAAACCCTGCGGCAGCATCGAACAGATTGGTGGCATTGACCCAAACCACGCCCGCAACCAGCTTGGGTGCGATGTCCAGCGCGAGGTTCACGTTCTCAGTCCAGACCGTCGCGGCCAGACCGTAGCGGGTGTTGTTGGCCAGCTCGACCGCCTCTTCCGGTGTGCGGAAAGTGGACGAAACAAGTACCGGTCCAAAGATCTCTTCCTGCATCAATGGGTCCGACGTCTCGAGCCCCGAGATCAGCGTCGGCGGGTAATAGCAGCCATTGGCGGGCAGATCACAGGCGGCCTGATGTACGCGGCCAACCGTGTTGCTTTCGACCATCCCCTTGATGGTTTGCAGCTGGACCGGGTCAACAACCGCGCCCACGTCGATGCATTTATCCAGCGGATCGCCGACGCGCAGCTTATCCATGCGGGCGCGCAACTTGTCGTGGAAGCGATCAGCGATGCCCTCTTGCACCAGCAGGCGCGAGCCTGCACAGCAGACCTGCCCCTGATTGAACCAGATCGCGTCGACCAGACCTTCGATGGCACTGTCGATATCGGCGTCGTCGAACACGACGTAGGCCGACTTTCCGCCCAGCTCCAAGGTCAGTTCCTTGCCTGAACCAGCGGTTACTTCGCGGATACGGCGACCAACCACGGTCGAGCCGGTAAAGGCAACCTTGTCCACGTCCGCGTTCACGATCATCTCGCCCACGGCACCGTCTCCGGTGACGATGTTAACGACGCCCTTCGGCAATCCAGCCTGCGAGCAGATGTCGGCGAACAGCAACGCGGTCAGTGAGGTGTACTCGGCTGGCTTCAGAACCACTGTATTGCCCATCGCAATCGCAGGCGCGATCTTCCACGCCAACATCAGCAGGGGGAAATTCCACGGAATGATCTGCCCGCAAACGCCCAGCGCCTCGGCATCGGGTAGCTCACTTTCCATCAGCTGCGCCATGCCCGCGTGATAATAGAAATGCCGCTGCACCAGCGGGATATCGATGTCGCGAGACTCGCGGATCGGTTTGCCGTTGTCCATGCTTTCCAGCACCGCAAACAGGCGCGCGTGCTTCTGCAACAGCCGCGCGATGGCATAAAGGTACCGCGCACGACCCGCGCCGCCCAGCTTCGCCCATTTGGGTTGCGCCTTGCGCGCGGCCGCAACGGCGGCATCCACATCGGCCTGCTTCGCCTGTGTCAGTTTGGCCAGAACCTCTCCGGTCGCGGGATTGCGGCTTTCGAAGCCTTTGCCGGGCTTGGTGAACGTACCATCGATATAGTGACCGAACTTATCGCCCTGATCGACCAGCCAGGCCAAAGCCTCGGCGGCGCTTTCGGGGGCGGGGCCATAGTCCATGGTTTCGAAAATCTCTTTGACTGTCATGACTTCATCTTTTCCCAAATACTCACTGTCCAGACGTTTCCACAGGCTCAGCCCATCGAATGCCTGTAACCAGCCGAGTAAGCCCCGGTCACATAGTGTTCCAACTGCCGCTCGATATCGCCCAGCAGCGATGACGCGCCAAAGCGGTACAGGTCAGGTTGCAACCAGCGGTCGCCCAGCTCGTCCTTGATCAGCGACAGATAGACCAGCGCATCCTTGGCTTTCGAGATACCGCCCGCAGGCTTATAGCCCACCCGATACCCGGTGCGGTCATAGTAATCGCGGATTGCGCGGATCATCACCAGCGAAACGGGCAGGGTGGCGTTGACGCTTTCCTTGCCAGTCGAGGTCTTGATGAAATCCGCACCGGCCATCATGCACACCAATGAGGCGCGCGCGACATTTCGCAGGCTGCCCAGTTCCCCGGTCGCAAGAATGGCTTTCACATGCGCATCGCCACAGGCCACGCGGAAGGCCTTCATCTCATCGTACAAGGCCTGCCAGTCGCCTGACAGCACATGGCGGCGCGAGATGACGATGTCGATTTCCTCGGCTCCGGCCTTCACGCTTTCCTCGATCTCGGCAACGCGCAGATGAAACGGCGACAGACCAGCCGGAAAGCCGGTGGACACGGCGGCAACCGGGATGCCGGTACCTTCCAACGCCTCAACTGCGGTTTCGATCATGTCGTGATAGACGCAGACCGCGCCCGTGGTGATCGCAGGCATGTCTAGCGCTTGCAAGACCGAAGGGGCCACGGGCTGGCGTGCCTTGGCGCACAGGCGACGTACACGTCCGACCGTGTCGTCGCCCGACAACGTGGTCAGGTCGATCATGGTGATCGCCTTCAGCAGCCACGCGGCCTGGTACTCTTTCTTGACCGAGCGCCGACCGGGCAGGGTCGCGGCGCGGCGCTCGATGGCCGAGGTATTGACCTGCACCGCGCGCACCCAGTCCAGATCCAGATCCATTCCGGGGTTTCTGGGCTCGGTCACTTGCGGCAGATGCGCGGTGCGCACGGGGCTTTCTGAGCTCTGCGGTTTCATCATCACGTCCTTTAGGGAGGTTTGCGCCAAAATCGCATGGGTTGCGGACAAATGGAAGGCTTGGCGGTGGCTGAAAGTGCAAAAATTTGACCATTTGGACAAATATTTGTTCTTTTCTGCGAATAATTCTCAATAGCATTGACTTAGTTGCGAATGGTTCGCATATTCATTTGCAACAGGACCCTTAATCCGAGGCCGTAGATGATTCGCCGAAGCTTTCTTGCTGCTCTTGCTTTTGCTGCCGCCCTGCCGATTGCGGGCTGGGCCGAGGCGCCGCTGAAGGTCGTCGCCACCACCGGGATGATCGCCGATGCCGTTCGACAGGTCGGCGGTGATCAGGTCGAGGTTACGGGCCTCATGGGCCCCGGTGTCGACCCGCATGCTTATCGCCAGACCCGCACCGACATCGTGGCGATGACCCGCGCCGACTTGGTGCTGTGGCACGGCCTGTATCTTGAGGCGCAGATGGAGGATTTCTTCCACGATCTGGGCCGCAAGCGGACCGTTGTGGCCGTGGCCGAGGGGATCGATCCGTCCAAGCTGCGTGCTCATGACGATTATGCCGACAAATACGACCCGCATGTCTGGATGGCACCCACGTTGTGGCGCGATGTCGTGCACGAGGTTCAGGCAGCTCTGACTGATGTCCGACCGGATGCCGCCAGCATCTTTGCCACCAACGCGCAGGCCCATCTGGCCGATCTGGATCGCCTGACGGCCTATGCGCAAAGCGCGATGGCCAGCATTCCAGACCACAACAAAGTGTTGCTTACCGCCCATGACGCCTTCGGCTATTTCGGCGAAAGCTTCGGGTTCGAAGTCCTGGGCATTCAGGGTATCTCGACCCAGTCCGAGGCCGGTCTGAACCGAATTGGCGAGCTGGTTGACCTGCTGGTCGATCGTCAGATCTCGGCTGTTTTTGTCGAAAGCTCGGTCTCCGACCGCTCGATGCGAGCGCTGATCGAGGGTGCTGCGGCCAAGGGTCACGCGGTTAGGGTCGGGGGCGAGCTGTTCTCGGATGCGATGGGCGAACCGGGCACGTATGAGGGCACATACGTCGGCATGCTCGATCACAACATCACCGTTATCGCCGGTGCGCTGGGCGGAGATGTGCCCGGACGCGGCATGGACGGCAAGCTTTCGGCGGGGTTTTAGACCATGTTGGATCTGGTCAGTGATCAGGGCGTAACCGTTCACGAACCCCAACCGGACAATAGCCCGCTGGCCGTGCGCGGGCTGACCGTTTCCTATGGCCAGAAACCGGCAGTGTTTTCGGTCGACATGACGGTACAGCCCGGGGCCATGACCGCGATCATCGGGCCGAACGGGGCTGGCAAGTCAACGCTGCTCAAGGCGGCATTGGGGATCGTGAAACCCCTGTCAGGGCAGGTGAGCGTTTTTGGCCAACCACTTGAAGATCAACGGGCCCGTATCGCCTATGTGCCACAACGCGCAAGCGTCGATTGGGATTTCCCGACCCGGGTGATTGATGTGGTGCTGATGGGCCTGTCACGTCAACTTGGGCTTTTGGGTCGAATTCGCGCGAGGCATATGTCGCGCGCCATGGATTGCCTGAACAGGGTCGGCATGCGCGATTTCTCCGACCGTCAGATCGGGCAATTGTCCGGCGGACAGCAACAGAGGGTCTTTCTGGCCCGTGCCTTGGCGCAGGATGCCGACCTCTATTTGCTGGACGAGCCCTTTGCCGGCGTCGATGCCGCCACCGAAAAGGCGATCATCGCGGTTCTGAAAGGGTTGAAACAGGCAGGCAAGACCGTTGTCGTCGTGCATCACGATCTGGCCACCGTTGCCGACTATTTCGACAATGTGTTTCTGATCAACACCCGCAAAGTAGCCGAAGGCCCGGTCGCCACGGCCTTTACGGCAGAAACCCTGCAATTGGCTTACGGAGGCCGTCTGGCCACAGCCCAGATCGACCAGATCTCGCGCGCGCTGGGGTAACCCATGCTTTGGGACGCGCTTGCCCTTCAGCTTGGATATAACGCCACGCTGGTCGCTATCGGGGCGACCTTGCTGGGCGTTTCTGCGGGAGTCACAGGGACGTTTCTGTTCTTGCGAAAACGTGCTTTGGTCAGCGATGCGATCAGCCACGCCACTTTGCCCGGCGTCTGCCTTGCCTTCATGGTTTTGGTGGCGTTGGGGGGCGACGGACGTAACCTGGTCGGGTTGCTTTTGGGTTCTGCGCTGTCTGCCTGGGCCGGTTTGCTATGCATGACCTGGTTGACCCGGCACACAAGGCTGGCCGAGGACGCCGCAATTGGCGCAGTGCTGTCGGTGTTCTTCGGGTTCGGTATCGTGCTGCTGACTGTCATTCAGACCATGGGCGTTGGCCGTCAGGCCGGGTTGGAGGGGTTCCTGCTGGGCTCGACCGCAGGCATGCTTTGGGCAGATGCGCTGATCATCGCGCTGGGTGGCGCGGCCACGCTGTTGCTGGTTCTGGTGATCCGCCGTCCGATGTTGATGGTGGCGTTCGACCCTGAATATGCCGCCGCCCAGGGCGTGCAGGTACACCGCGTCGATCTGGCGATGATGGGGCTGGTGATGGCAGTCACGGTGGTTGGCCTGAAAATCGTTGGTCTGATCCTGATCGTTGCTCTGCTGATTATACCGCCGGTAACCGCGCGGTTCTGGTCCGAACGATCGGACCGGGTGGCCCTGCTGGCGGGACTGGCCGGAGGGTTGGCTGGGTATCTTGGCGCTGCCGTCTCTGCTTCAGCCCCGAACCTGCCGACGGGGCCGATAATCGTTCTGGTCAGTTTCGGATTTTTTGCCCTGTCGCTGCTTTTGGCTCCGGTGCGGGGCGTGCTGGCTGCCGTATTGCGTCATCTGAGGTTCCAGCGCCGGGTGCATATCCGCCAGGGGCTTCTGGCGCTGGCACAGGATCAGACGATATACGAGCCCCTAACCCTGCGTCTGCTGCGCCGCGCAGGCCTGCTGCGTGCGGACGGCGTGCCGACCGACGCGGGCCGGGCACGCGCGGCCAAGGCCCTGCGCGACGAAAAACGATGGGCGATCGTGCGCGCCGATCAGACGCATGAGGCGACAGCCGCGCTCTATGACGGTTTGCGTGACATCGAAACCGTTCTTACCCAGGATCAGATCGACGAGATCGACCGCCGCATCGGTGGACCGCAGGAGGTGCGTCCATGAGCGGAGCCGAGTTTGTCCCGCTGTCCCTGACGCCGCTGCTGATCGGTACCTTTGCAGCCATCGCCTGCGCCTTGCCCGGCAATTTTCTGGTTCTGCGCAAACAGGCGCTGATCGGGGACGCCATCAGCCATGTGGTTTTGCCCGGCATCGTCGTTGCGTTTCTGCTGACCGGCACGATCTCGACCTGGCCGATGATGCTGGGGGCCGCCGGGGCCGCCATTGTCGCCGTAGCGATGATCGAAGCGATCCGGCGTCTGGGTCGGATCGAACCGGGCGCTGCGATGGGGGTGGTGTTCACCACGATGTTTGCGGCGGGCGTCTTACTGCTTGAACAGACCGATACGTCGACCGTGCATCTTGACGTGGAACACGCGCTGTACGGAAACTTGGAAAGTCTGATCTGGCTGGATGCCTCCGGCTGGTCCTCGTTGCTGGATGCACAGGCGCTGTCGGGACTGCCGCCCGAATTACCGCGCATCGCCCTGACTCTGCTCGGCGTATCTCTGTTCACATGGCTGTTCTGGCGGCCACTCAAGATTTCCACCTTTGACGAAGGGTTTGCGCGCACCATCGGAATCCGCACCGGCGTGCTTGGTTTGGGGCTGGTGATGACAGCTGCTATCGCCGCTGTCGCGGCGTTTGACGCAGTGGGTTCGATCATCGTGATCGCGATGTTCATTTGCCCGCCCGCTGCGGCGCGGATGATGACGAACCGGTTGGAAACCCAGATCACGTGGAGCGTTGTTTTTGCCACAACGTCGGCAGTGTCCGGCTATGTTCTGGCCGGGTACGGGCCAATCTGGCTGGGTGGCGCCGCTGCAGTCAGCGCCGCAGGGATGATCGCCACGATGTCGGGCCTGATTCTTGCGCTGACGGCCAGGTTCGGACCTTGCCGAACCCGTGGAGGCGCCCCGGCGGCCGCTTGATTTGGCGTATTCACGCCAATGGGTTCCGCAGGGTTTCGGCTGATCTTCGCCAAACGGAAACAATCATGCATTCTTAATAAGATTTATGCGCAAACACGTGTTAACCGTCATTCAATTGTTAACAGGATGACCACCACTCACCTTGGATTGTCCGGCCGCTTATGCTCATGATCGCTTCCCCCTTGTCGACATGAGCCCAGCGGCCGGACATCTCGATTCTTGAGGGCAAGCTACGCTCTATTTGGTGGCAGAATCGGACTGGGCTATGCTAGGTATGGGGGTATGGCGCAGGCAAACCCCAATATCAGCGATACCCGTCCCGTAATTCGACAGCTGGACGATTCGGCGATCAACCGTATCGCCGCAGGTGAAGTGGTCGAGCGTCCGGCCTCTGCCGTCAAGGAATTGGTCGAAAACGCCATCGATGCCGGTGCAAGCCGGATCGCGATTGATATCGCCGACGGGGGCAAGACTCTGATTCGTGTCACCGACAATGGCTGTGGCATTGCGGCATCGGATTTGCCGCTGGCCCTGTCGCGTCACGCCACCTCGAAAATCGACGGTTCGGACCTGTTGAACATTCACACCTTCGGGTTCCGGGGTGAGGCTCTGCCGTCGTTGGGCGCGGTCGGGCGGTTGACCATCACCAGCCGGGTCCCGGGGGCCGAGACGGCCCAGATCCACGTGTCAGGCGGCAAGATGGAGGCGGTGAAACCCGCAGCCCTGCGCGCAGGCACGGTGGTCGAGCTGCGCGATCTGTTCTTTGCCACGCCAGCGCGGCTGAAATTCATGCGCACCGACCGGGCCGAGGCGCAGGCGATAGGTGACACGGTCAAACGTCTGGCCATGGCGGAACCGGCGATCACCTTCACGCTGCGCGATGTCTCGGGCGGGGGTGAAGGGCGCGTGACCTTCCGTGCCGACCGCGAAAACGGTGATCTGTTTGACGCGCTGCACGCCCGTCTGGCCCGGGTGATCGGGCGCGAGTTTGCCGAAAACGCATTGCAGATTGATGCCACGCGTGAGGGTATCCGCCTCTATGGCTATGCTGCGCTGCCGACCTATTCGCGGGGGGCTGCGGTGGCGCAGTACCTGTTCGTCAATGGCCGTCCCGTGCGTGACAAGATGCTGACCGGGGCGCTGCGGGCGGCCTATTTCGATTTCCTCAGCCGCGACCGGCACCCGGCGGCGGCTCTGTTCGTCGATTGCGATCCGACGCTTGTGGATGTGAATGTGCATCCGGCAAAATCCGAGGTCCGGTTCCGCGACCCTGGGGTGGCGCGTGGATTGATCGTCTCGGCGCTTCGGCACGCGCTGGCCGAGGCTGGTCATCGGGCGTCTTCAACCGTGGCCAACGCGACGCTGGGCGCGATGCGGCCAGAGCCCGCACAACCTGCCCCGGCGCGGGTCTACCAAATGGACCGGCCCTCACCTGCTGCGCGACAGGCAGCCTATCAGGCACAGTCCCCGGGATTTGCGGAATTGTCGCAGGATTACAGCGGTCGCATTGTGGAACCCGCCGCTGCTGTTGCCGACGAACCTCCGGTGCAGGATTTACCCTTGGGGACTGCGCGGGGGCAGGTGCATGAGAATTACATCATCGCCCAAACCGCCGATGGAATGGTGATCGTGGATCAGCATGCGGCGCATGAGCGGTTGGTTTATGAAAAGCTGAAAACCCAGATGGCCGAAAACGGAGTCGCCGCACAGGCCTTGCTGATCCCCGAGATCATCGAATTGTCCGAAGGCGATTGCGCGCGCCTGCTGGCGGTGGCGAACGACCTGTCGCGCCTTGGTCTAACGCTGGAACCCTTTGGCGGCGGGGCCATCGCCGTGCGCGAAACCCCGGCCATTCTGGGCGAGGTCGACGCGCGGGCCATGATCCTCGATATTCTCGACGAACTGGCTGATCAGGGCGATAGCCAGACCGTACAGGCACGGATCGAAGCGATCCTCAGCCGGGTGGCCTGCCATGGTTCGGTGCGGTCTGGCCGCCGGATGCGGGCCGAGGAAATGAACGCCCTGTTGCGTGAGATGGAGGCGACGCCTCATTCCGGGCAATGCAACCACGGGCGCCCGACATATGTGGAACTGAAACTGGCCGATATTGAACGTCTGTTCGGGCGGAGTTGATCCCCTTGCGCGCAGGCGCTATGAAGAATAAAACAAGAACATTCGAGGCGACATGATCGAGATTGCTGGCACCGAATATGCGTTGAGTGACCCTGTGGTTCTGACCGTGGGCGGCGTGGTCGCGTTGATCCTGTTGCTGCTGTTTTTGTCTTTGCGCGCGGCGCAGCGCTCTGCCCGAATGGCGGAACCTTTGGCCCGTCAGATGGCGCATCTTGGCCAGCATGTGCAGCAATTGGGGCAGGGGCAGGAACAGCTGCGCGGCGGATTGCAACACGTCTCGGACACGCAGGCCAATGCGCAGGTGCAGGTGATCCAGACGGTTGAATCCCGCCTGTCCTCGGTCCAGCAACAGATGAATGACCGGCTGGCGGATAACGCGATGAAATCGGCACGTGCGCTGGCCGAGATGCAGGAACGGATGAAGGAATCGCTGCACGGCTCGTCGAAACAGACCGCGACCTCGCTGACGCAATTGCAGGAACGTCTGGCGGCCATCGACAAGGCGCAAGACAATATTACCAAGCTGTCCGGCGACGTGCTGTCGTTGCAGGATATCCTGTCGAACAAGCAGACGCGCGGGGCGTTTGGTGAGATTCAGCTGAACGATATCGTGTCCAAAGCTCTGCCCTCGGACAGCTTTCAGCTGCAGGCGACGCTGTCGAATGGGCGACGGGCGGATTGTCTGATCAACCTGCCGAACCCTCCTGGGCCCATCGTGATCGACAGCAAGTTCCCTTTGGAAGCATACGAGGCGCTGATCGCCTCGACCAATGATACAGAACTGAAAGCGGCGGTGCAGATGTTCCGCAGCACCGTGCGCAAGCACATCACAGATATTTCCGACAAATACATTCTGGACGGTGAGACCGCCGATGGGGCACTGATGTTCCTGCCCTCCGAGGCGGTCTATGCCGAATTGCACGCCAAGTTCCCCGAACTGGTGCAGGAAAGTTTCGGCAAGCGCGTCTGGATCGTCTCGCCCACCACCTGCATGGCAACGCTGAACACGATGCGTGCAATCCTCAAGGACGCAAGGATGCGCGAACAGGCAGGTGCAATCCGCAAGGAATTGGGGATGCTGCACAAGGATGTGGAGCGGCTGGGCGACCGGGTGACCAATCTGGACCGCCATTTCGGGCAGGCGGCCAAGGACATTTCCGAGATCAAGATCAGCGCCGAAAAAGCCGGGCGTCGCGCGCAGCGGCTGGACAATTTCGATTTCGAAGAACTGGCCCCCGATGATCACACGAATGTGGTTCCATTGGGCAAGTCCGAAGGCTAGGCACTACTGGATCGAGAGGTCCAGATTGTAGCCAAATGTCTTACCGGTATCGCGGTCATTGCCCATCAGGTAGACGCGGATCGTATAATCTCCGTCCTCGGGCAGATCGATCCGCGCAGTGTTTCCGTCCATTGAGCCGTTGTAGATCGCAGCACCGTCGCTGCCGGGTGGTAGAATGTTGAAATAGATCACACCGTTGCCGTTGGTATCGCTGACCTTGAGCTCTGCAAACATCTCCTGCCCGGCTTTCGCACCCAGTATGTAGTCGAAGTATTCGTTGCCTGTAACGGCCCCGTTTACCATCGTACCGAAATTGCCCGGTTGGAACTTAACATCGGCCGTCATTTGCGCCGACGCGACCGAAGCCGACCCTAACAGTGTCAAGGAAAGCGCAATTGCTTTGATCATCGTGGCGTTCCTTTTCTTCTTATCCGCGCCGCAGGAATTGGAGATCCGAATATCAGATACGCAGGAACGGCTGGAACAGGCGGGGCATCAGCTTACCGAATTTCAGCGGCGCGTCCGTGACCGCAAGACAGATGCAGTCTTCGGTGATGTCGGCGGTCGGCGTATGGTGCAGGCTCTCATCCGCGATCTCGACATCGCCCCGGGCGAAATGATCGACCTCGTCCGAAAAGGCACCTTTCAGGACCATGGTCAGTTCGATGCCCTTGTGGCTGTGATCCGGAACCGCTGTACCTGCAGGGATGAACAGCAGCCGTGCGGTGGCCTCGCGCGTGGTCGGCAGGATCGCCTGTTTCACACCCATGCCGATGGGTTTCCAACGGATCGCATTGACGTCACCGCCGACATAATCCTGCAACGGGGCGGGCAGGACCGAACAGGTAGGCCGCGCGGGCTTGGGTGTCGGCGCGCCCTGCGCGATCAGGGCCATCGTATCCGCCAACGCACCATCATCCATTGCGACAGACTGTTCTTCAAGCACGTGTCCGCCCACGGCCTCAAAGCTTTCGGCACGCGCCCGGCAATGGTCGCAGAGCGACAGATGTGTGGCGACCATCAGGTCGAACGCCTCGGGCAGAGTCCCTGCGGCATAGGCCATCAGCAACTCGTCCGTCAGGTGGTGTTTTATATCCTTGCTCATATTGTTCATCTCAGTTCATCGCATGGCGCAGGCGGTCCAGCGCCAGCCGTATCCGTGATTTGATCGTGCCCAGCGGCAATCCGGTCTGAGATGCAATCTCTCGATGGCTCAGATCTCCGAAATACGCCTTCTCGATCAGCTGTCTCTGCGCTTCGGGCAACGCCGTCATGGCGTCGCGCAATTGCGCGGTTTCCTGTTGTAACGCGATCACATCCGCCTGTTCAGGCTCTGCCTCCGGTCCCCAGCCTAGCTCTTCGGGTTCGGGACGGCGCTGCTTGCGCAGGACGTCGATGCGCTTGTTGCGGGCAATAGTGAACACCCAAGTGGCCACAGTGGCCCGGGTCGGATCGAACAGATGGGCCTTGTGCCACAAGGTCGCCATCACCTCTTGCGCGCATTCCTCGGCGGTTGTCGCGTCCGAGCCCGACTTGATCAGGAACGCTTTGACGCGGGGCGCGAAATGCCGGAAGAGCTCGGCAAACGCCGCCTGATCCTTGTCATCGCGAATGCGCCTTATGTGCAGCACCCATTCCTGGCGGGTATCGCTGTGCTTCGATCCGTTCACCGATTTGCCCCTGACGCGTTTGCGCACACCCCGCACTGCCACCGCATCGGCATCAGCCAATGGCGCGTCCAGGATCGCACTGTCAGTCTCGGTAAACATGTCCACATTACGTGGCTCTCCCCAGGCTGGATCACTTTTTTGGATCGTTTTAATCCAGATTTCGCTAAATATCGTAATGCGGGTCAGAAGATTGCAAGGAAAATCATTCCTCGTGAACAGTTTACGGGCAAAGCAGCAGGGCATGAACGCAGTGGATCATATTGCAGGGCATACCTATCACGGGCGAAAGGGCGCGATCGAAAACGCCTTTCGCTATTCCGTGGACTACATTCTGTTCGACCCCGAGGCAAAGCCCGAAACACCGCTGCTGTTCTCATTTGATCGACCCAATGTCACCAATTGGCGGGATCGCGATCATGGCGGCGTGCCGGGCAAAGGTACCGGCGCTGCCTGGTTGCGTGCGAGGTTTGACGAAATGGCGTTTCCGCAACCCACCCGCATCACACTACTGACGCAGCCGCGCGTTCTGGGCCACGTGTTCAACCCTGTCAGTTTCTGGTTCTGTTTCGATAAGGCCGACCGGCTTTATGCGGTGGTGGCCGAGGTGACAAACACATATGGCACGCGGCACAGCTATCTGTGTCACAAGCCCGACCTGTCAGAAATCGAGCCCACGGATCGCATTGTTGCCGATAAGCAGATGCATGTGTCACCGTTTCAGAAGATCGAAGGGACATATACGTTCCGCTTCGATTACCGCGCCGACCGGGTGGGTGTCTGGATCGACTACACACGGGAACAGGGCGGCTTGATCGCAACCCTGACCGGATCACGACAAAAGCTGACCAACCGTGCAATCCTTTGGGCGCTGATCCGGCGCCCCTTTGGGGCACGCCGCGCCTTTGCCCTGATCGTGTGGCAGGCGCTGAAACTCTGGGCGAAGAAGGCCCGTTTTGTCCCGTTCCGCTCGGTGCCTGTTCCGCCTCAACCCGTATCTCGCTCACACCAGCGGTGACCAGCGGGTTTGCGTAAGATCAAAGACGGCGCTGTTTCGGGATGCTTTGGATAGGTCAAAGCCGCGAACGCAAGGAGTTGGTCATATGCTGGAGATTTCGCCAAGAAAAGTTGCTCAGGTTGCCATGATGGGGCGTGAACTGCACCGGGCCGAGGGCGAAATGCGCGCCTTTGTCGACCGGATGAGCGAGGACGAACAGGCCGAACTGGTGGCGATCATGTGGATCGGGCGCGAGAGCTTTTTTGCCGAGGACCTGGCCGATGCCGTCGCCACCGCCAAGGCCGAAGCCTCGACCCCCTGCGCCGACTATCTGATCGGCACCCCGCACATGTCTGACCATCTGGAAAATGGTCTCGATGCATTGGGAATATCGGCCGAAGATGTCGAAAATGATCTGATGTAGCGGTTCTCCGCCCGGCCGTCCAAGATTAACAGACGTTAATTTCGGGATGTGGCAAGCTTAATGCAACGCTCCTTTATCTGAACTGTGACGACAAAACCCAGTCAGACCAGGAGGAGAATGCAATGCAGAATGTCAGTACAGTACGCCCACAAAACGGCATGTTCGCCGGGCTGTTCGCCGACTACGCCGAGGCGCGGGTCGAGCAATTTCGACGCAAGCACTTTGCCCATACCGTACGCGAGCTTGAACGCCTGAATGACACGCAACTGGCAGATATCGGCGTGCCTCGAGATCAGATCAAACGGCGCGCTTACGACAGCGTCTATCACCAGAAACCATACCGGCACTGATCGGTCGGTGCGCGTCTGGAAATGAAGTTTTGCGAAAGGTAGCCCGATGTTTGATGAAGTCCCGATGAACGAGCAGGACCCGATGGCCAGTTCCTTGCTGCTGTTTGACCGTGCAATGCGGATCCGTGTGATCAAGGATGATATCGTCCGCGCCGCACAGCAACTCGACGGCCTGAACGACAGGCAGCTGGCCGAGATCGGAGTCAACCGCAGCGATATCGAAGATACGATCCGAAGGTATATCTGAATGGACGTATCCAACTACGCTCGAGTCTGAAGGCCATTCCGAGTTGTCGGTGTGGCCTTTTTTAATCATCGGTTTATTGAGGTTTTGGTCGCGGTGATTGGCATGGACAGAACCGGGTGAATCGCCCATGCGTTGGGGGCCGATTTACTTTTGGTTGATTGAATGAACTCAGATACACTTGCTGATCCGCCCAAACGCAAATCGATACTTGCCCGGCTGCTGACCGGTCTTGTGCTGGTGGCCATCGGCGCGGTTATGATCTTGGGCCGTGAGCACCAAGATCTGGTTGAGACCTGCAACTTTGGTGTGGCGGACCCGGCTGAGAAACTTGCCGCTTGCGACACGTTGTTGAAATGGACGGCGTATAAACCATCGACGCGGTCGTTGATCCATCGGCACAAGATACGGGTTCATATGTTGCAAGAGGATTGGGAGGCGGCGCTGGGCGAAGTGGATCTGGCGATTGCAGCCGATCCGGAAAGCCCTGTTCCGTGGCAGTGGAAGGCCAAGATATTTGTTGAGCTTGATGATTATCGGGCCGCTCTGCGGGCGATAGATGAGGCACTGACACTCGAACCGGACAATAAGCACTCTTTGCGAACCAAGTACAAGTTGCTGACCAAGCTTGGAGAGTTTGAGGATTTAGATGAACTTGTCAGTCAGGATTGGGCCAATGGCGGAAATGCAGATTGGCTTCCGCCTGGCGAACCTCAGAAAGTAACTTGGAACCCGTCTCAATTTCCCAAAAGCCGCGCAGTTTTTCTAGATTTAACTGTGAAGCTGAGGGACGAGCTATTAGATGACCTACACAATCCGAAACTTCGATGGAGATTTGGGTATCAGTGTATGATGTTGGCCGGTAGCTGTCCTCCATTGTTGCCTGAAAAACGACGGTCTTACCCAAACCTCGAATGCAATGATGTAATAGAAGACTATTCACGGGAAAGACCCGTTGAAGTTGAGCGTATTCTAAAGAAAACAGAATATCAGACGCTGCGTGATCTGTTCGATTCCGGCACTCAGCTTGCCACGCACCGAATCTCAGAGGAATATATTTGGACGTTTGAGCATTGGTTCGATCACACAGCCGATCAAACAATTTCATCTGATCTGGCCAGAAAGTTAATTCAAATTCACAAATTGTTTGACTGTGTATCTGGCGGAAAATTTGCCTATCTTGGAAAAACGGAAGAAGAAAAGGACGAATTGGAGCGGGAAGTAGAGAAATATTATAACATGGCGCTTCGCTTAAATTTGCTGGATCTGGCCCATGTCTATGCAAATTGAGTTTCGACCGGGCAAAGCCCGGTCGGCACCCTTATTCAAACCGTATGATCCACCACCTGCAAATGCTGCGCCAGCGTGTCGATCTGGGTCATCCAGCCCTGCACCAGTTTCGGATCGCTCGGCGCTGCGTGAACGCCCGCTGGGATGGCGCGGTTCAGGACGGCTTCGACGGCAAATGAGACGGGGACCGAGACCAGTCGCGCCATTGCGGTGCCGCGCTCGTCGCCCCAGGCGTCCATGACATAGGTCTTGTGCCAGACCGGGATGCCGTCTTTCTCGGCCTTCAGGCCAACGCAAAGAACCACGCGATCGGGTTCGCCTTCGTCATAGGCGTTCTCGGCCCAGAACTGATCGGACATCTCTTTCAGACGGGCGTCGCCTTCGGGGCCGGACAGTGTTTCGATCTCGGTGAAGACATCCGACCAGGCATCAGCCCAGCCGTTCAGGCGCAGGGTGCCGCGGACGAATTCCTTGACGGTCCAGTGATCCTCGAACTGGTACTCGGCCATGAAGGGCAACGAGTCGCGGTTGGGGTAGACTTCAAAGCTTTCGGGGGTGGGCAGCGGCGCGATATAGCTGCTGATTGCGTCCCACGGGCGGGCGACGTCCAGCGGAGCGTAGTCGCGGATCGATTTGGATGGCGAACGCAGGGCCTTGAGAACCCCTAGCGGCGACCAACTGAACTTGTAGCGGAATGGGTTGGGGTGCTTGGGGATGCCACCGCAGTAGGAGATGAAGCTCAGGTGGTTTTGCGCATCAAACGCGCCCGAGGCGCGGTAATCGGCGACCAGAGCGTGCGCCATCAAGTGGTCGATGCCCGGATCCAGTCCGACTTCGTTGACGAGCGCGACACCCGCGTCGCGCGCCTTGTCATCCAGCGCGCGCATTTCTGGTGCGATGTAGGACGACGAAACAAAGTTGGCCTGCTTTGAGATTGCCAGCTCTGCCAGCGGCACGTGCCAGTCGCCGGGCAGCATCGAGACGATCACGTCGCCCTGCTCCAACACCGCGCCAAGCGCGTCGATGTCAAAGGCGCGGATGTCGTCAGTCAGGTCTCCGACCTCGGCCTTGGCCTTGTCGATGGTCCGGTTCCAGACCGTGACTTTGTGCCCGCCTTCGATCAGGCGGCGCAGGCCGGGAATGGCCGACAGGCCGGTGCCACACCAATGAATCGTCATCGCTCAGATCCCTTCAATATGGGTTTTGTAGGTAGTTTCTGCCCGACTCCAGACACCGCTGTCCAGATCGGTCAGGGTCATAAGGGATGGCAGCAATTGAGCGGCATAGTCTTCCGAGCTTTCGACCGGCAGCATCGATGGCAGGTTGTCGATGGCCATAACGTCCATCACCGGGTCGATCGCCACGCGCAGCGCCGGGGCATCCCATGAGGTGGCGCGGTCATAGACCGGCACCGGGTTGTAGTCGCTGTCCGGGTCGCAGGCCACGTCGCCGATTGCCGTCAGCGTACGTGGTGCAGTCAGCGCCTCTTGCGGGACAAACACCGGCGTGCCGGGACGTGCGAAGATGCAGTTCAGGAACAGATCGTGGTCCAGAATCTCCGGGAACGGGCCACCGCTGGCGGTTTCGGCCATGTCCCATTTGGTGACGGAGACGCCCATCGCCTCGCACAGATCGGCCGCCCCGGTTCCCACGCGGCCCAAGGCGCCGATGACGATGGCGCGAGGGCGGTCCACCCCGGTCGCATCCAGCTCGTCCAGCAGTTCCGCGTTCAGAGCGTCTTTGCCTTCATAGACCCCAACCGCTGGGCATTCCTGACCCCGTTGCTGCGCCGCCCATGTCTTCAGCGTGACCGCCGCACCCGCATATCCGGCCCAATAGCCAAAGGCGGCAACCCGGCGACCATCCGCGTCCACCAGATACTCAAGATCATAAAGCGTGCCGCCCCCTGCCTTGAACCGCTGCAGCAGCGCGCGACCGGAATGCTGGCCCTTATAGGCATGGCCGAACATGATGTGGCGGTGGGGCAGGGGTGTGCCGTCCTCGGGCAATTCCTTGAGGCCAAAGATGATCGCATCCAGCGGGGCCTCGGGCCAGGAGTTTTCGGATGCAATCTCGCAACCTGCGTCCTTGTAACCCTTGGTTGGGATCGCCCGCACCGAGCTTTCCTCGACCGTCACCCGGATGCCTGCGGCGATCAGCATGGCCGCACCTTCAGGCGTCAAGCCAACCCGTTCCTCGTTCGGGCGCTGTTCTGCCCGGACCCAGAGATGTGTCATTTCAATTCCTTTAGTCAGAGCATTCCGGCGGCTCGGACCGCCTGAACGGAAGGGCGCGCCTCCATCGCGTCACGAAAGGCGAGAATCTTGGGAAAGGAACCGACATCGACACCGTCACCTTCCAGCCAGCTGCAAACCACATACAGATAGGCGTCGGCCAGCGAAAATGCCTCGCCCAGTACAAACGGCCCGCGCAGCCCGTTCGAAACGACATAGTCGCAGGATGCCGTCATTGTTTGGGGCACCTTGTCCTTCATGTCTTTCCAACTGGCCTTTTTGTCCGCCCAACGCGGCCCGCGCAGCCTGTGCGCGTGGTTCACATGCATGGTCGAGGCCAAGTAGTACATCACCTCGCGCATCCGGGCAGCCATGATCGGATCGGCGGGTACCAGCCCGGCCTGGGGCGCAACCGCCGCGATAAAATCCAGCAACGCGCCGGTTTCTGTCAGGATGCCGCCATCCACCGCCAATGCCGGAACCCGGCCCTTTGGATTAATCTGTTTGTAGGCGGGTTTGGTTTGCTCGCCCGAGGCAAAGTCCAGCTTGATCGCCTCGTATTCCAGCCCGGCCTCTTCCAACGCGATGGCAACTGCGACCGAGATTGTGCGGGGGGCATAGTAGAGCTGCATCATGTGTCTCCGATCCTGTTACAGATGGGTCTGCGCAAATTGCCGGTCCGGTGCTTCCAAATGCGGAACCGCATTGAAAAGAACCGGGCTCAGCTGCGCGCCAATCGGGTGCAGACGATGCATTGACGTGTTCATGATGGCAAGAGCCACCCTGGCCATGTTCGGTATGTCCAGACCCATCGCCTGTCGCACCACCATCGAAATCAGACCGCCCGAGGTCACAACGATCGCCGGCCCGCCCTCGGTTCCGATGTCGCGCAGTGCATCCCGGACGCGGGTTTCGAATTCGGCAAAGGTCTCAGGCGTGTTTTCAATCTCGCCATTGGCCCATGCGGCAAAGGTCCGGGGTAGATGCTCGACAAACCCCTCGCGGTCCGTGGGGACGGCAACGCCGTGCTGTTCCTGAAACAATTGCGCGATGGTGAAATATTCGATCTCGTTCAGCCGCGCGTCGCGGATCGGGTCACTCAACCCCATGCTGGCGGCGGTTTCGGCGTGGCGGGTCAGGGTGCCGCAATAGACCCTTGGATAGTGGCAGCGTGTATCCCGCAGATGCGTACCCAGCCAGCGCGCCTGCTGGTGGCCCAGATCGCTGAGCTTGTCGTAGTTAATCTCGTCCCGCGCCGCCGTGTTGGCCTGCCCGTGACGCACCAATGTGATATGCGACATGTCGGTTCCTCTTGCGCCGAAGTCTTAGGGCAGGTTCCGGGCAGGGGCCAGAGGGGTTTGTCCGGCGCCGCAAAAAATCCTCGCGCGGGGCAGGTATATGACTATGGTTGGGCGGGTAAATTCCCGGAGTTCCCCATGGCTGTCGATCCTGCGCGCTTTCTGACTGATCTTCACAAACTGCGTTCCTTTGGGGCATCCGGGGTCGGCAAGGGCGTCATTCGCCCGGCCTATTCCCAAGCGGACATTGCCGCGCGCAAATGGCTTGCCGAACGCATGGCCGAGGCTGGTTTGACACCGCATTTCGATCCGGTCGGCAATCTGTTCGGTTTGGCCCCGCGCACGTCCCTACTGATGGGATCGCATTCCGACAGCCAGCCGGAAGGGGGGTGGCTGGACGGCGCGCTGGGCGTGATCGCAGCGCTTGAGGTGGCGCGGGCCAGCAACGTGCCCATCTCGGTCGTGAGCTTTCAGGACGAAGAGGGCCGGTTCGGCGTGACGACCGGGTCCGCTGTCTGGTCCGGCGGGTTGCCGCTGGAACGGGCCGACACCCTGACGGACGCGTCGGGGACAAGCTTTGGCGATGCGCGATCCTCAATGGCTGACTTGACCGCCGAGTTTGTTGATCCGGCACGGTTTTCCGGCTTTATCGAGATGCATATCGAACAAGGGCCAACTTTGGACACCCATAACGAACAGATCGGCGTCGTGACGGATATCGTCGGCATTCGCGATATGGTCATCACCTTTGAGGGCCAGCAGAACCATGCCGGAACCACGCCCATGCATCTGCGTCGCGATGCGTTTCAGGCCGTTGCGCTGTACAACCACCGGATCAACGACCGGTTCCGCAACGTGGTCACGCCGCAAACGGTCTGGACCATCGGTCGGGTGGACCTGCACCCCAACGCCTCTTCCATCGTGCCCGGCCGAGCGCGGTTTTCCATGCAATGGCGGGATGGCGACGCGGACCGACTCGCGCGCATGGAAGAGATCATTCGCAACACTGCGCAAGAGGTATCAGAGGAACTGGGCCTGAACCTGGATTATGGCCCAATGCTCGGGCTCGAACCTGTTGCCATGGATGGCATTCTGCGCCGCGCCTTGCAGGTCGGGGCCGAAGAGGTCGCACCGGGGAAATGGCGGGACATGCCGTCCGGCGCGCTGCACGATGCCACCAATGTCTCGCGATTGATGCCTGTCGCGATGCTGTTTGTTCCGTCAATAAACGGGATCAGCCATGATTTCGCCGAAGACACTACAGAAGGCGATCTGGTCGCCGGCCTGCATGTGCTGGAACAGGCGGTTCGCACTTTGAGCGCGTAACGACAGGTATCTTGTGTTGCGTAACGGAAAAAAGTTTCCTAAAGGAAATATTGAAGCATGCAACCGCATACATCCAGTCGCGCGCTGCTGGCGTTCGCCAAAAAAGAAACTTCAAATGCGAGCGCGGCCTTGCTGCTGAAGCCGACGCATTCGAACGTTGCAAAATGAACCGGTTGCGTCAGACTGACGGCATAAGCGCGGAGCAATTGGAAAGAAACGGAACTTGCCATGACCGATACATTAAAACGCACTCCTCTTCATGCGCTGCACGTTGAGTTGGGGGGTAAGTTGGTTGATTTTGCGGGTTGGGAGATGCCTGTTCAGTATCCGTTGGGGATAATGGGAGAGCATAAGCAGTGTCGTGAGAAGGCGGCGGTGTTTGATGTGTCTCATATGGGTCAGGTGATTTTGCGGGGCGAGAATGTGGGTGAGAAGCTGGAAGCGCTTTGCC